>JAVBYA010000368.1 GCA_030824295.1 Bacteroidota bacterium | reverse complement strand
CAGTGGACAGCATCCAGCGCAACATAGCGGGAGAGTTGATCGTGTGGGGGAAAGGAAAACCGAACGCCATCGTGGACGTGTATGCGGCGGAACCGAATACGAGTCAATTTGGTGAAGGAAAACAGTGGCTGGAAAAGGGTCCGGTGGATGCGAACGGCATCTTCCAAGTGAATATCGGCTCTGTGAAACTGGACTGCGATTACATTACGATCCTGCAGACGGATGAGAACAATAATACCTCATCGAATGCGTTCAATTTTGGACTTGCGCCGAACATGGTGCTGCTGACCGAGAGTTGTGCGCCCGCGTTGTTCGGCGGGGTCGCGTATGCGAATAATAAGTATTCCGTCCATGTCGACTGGAAAGGGATGCCGAAGAACGGCGAGATCGAATTCTCGTTGAACGGGAATACAAAACCGGGGACGATCAACGGCGATCTGGCGGAAGTGGAATATAATATGAGTCAGACCGTAGTGGGAATGAATACGCTCACCTGGACTCTGAAGACCTGCACGAACCGTCCGGCGACAGGAATGACCAATTACCAATTCTGCGGTACGCCGGTCCCGGGGTGGCTCGATCCCGTCACCGCCATGTGCGGCGGCGGTCATATGAAGTATACACACACGGAGACGTTTCCTGATGTTCCGGCGATCGCTGCGGGACTTGGCATCCCTCCCACAATGGCATTCGTCGGCGGACTCTTCCTCTCCTTTGCCGGTGCACCGTCGTTCACCGCCGTCCTGAATATTCCCGGCGAGTCGGAACCGATCGAAGCGGAAGCAGCATTCGCCATCGGCGAGTTCCGGACGAGCGTCTCTGCCTCCGGCACGGCCAACACATCGTTCAACGGATGCACCGATGTGGACCTGACCGGTACGCTCACGCTTTCCGCAAACGTTGCAAAGGATTATTCCTACGGGATCAGTTTCGGCACCATTCCGTGTCCCGGCATACCCGGACTGGAACAGGCGTGCCAGTTGGCGAACGGTCTTGCCAACTCGTTGCGTGTGGGCGCTACGCTCTCCGGACAGATCACCGGGACCGCCACACTCACGAAAGGGATCGACATCACTGGAGGGAGCGGAGGCGCATCACTGTCGCTCCGTCCGTTCCTGGATGTCTACCCGTTCCATGCCAGCGGCACAGGAACGCTAGCATTCGCGTTCACCGTTCCGGACTTTTCCATCACAAGTGTGACACCCTCGCTGGTGCTGACCATATCCGAATCTATTACCGGTTCCTCCAAATCGTGGACATTCCCGAACGCAGTGCCGTTCGCCGAAGCGGAAGCTCTGAACAGCAAAAAAAGTATTGCCGCCCCATTCCCGTACATTCCCGCTGATATACCGGCCATTGCACCGGACACGATGCTTGCACAGGGTATTCCATGGAATGCGCGTCCGGCATTTGCTGCCGGACCGAACGGCGTGAAGGCGTTCGCGTGGGTCAGCAAGCGGATCAGCAACGGAAAAAGTGTGAATGATATCATATTGAAGTATTCCGACGGCAACACATGGTTTCCGGCAGTGCCGCTTTCGAATGACGACAACGTGGACCGGAACCCGGCGGTGACCGTGGATGGTATGGGAACCATTATTGTCTGTTGGGAAAAGAACTCCTCCACCGAAGCGTACCCGGAATCACTTCATTACTCATCGGCAGTCATGAAGAACTTCGACCTGGCGTATGCTGTCCACACCGCCGCACCGGGAGGTCCGACAATTTCAGGAATGCTCGGTGCGCCGAACGTTTATGATGCAGCGCCGCATCTTGTCAGTGGAAAGAACGGTATGGCGGTGATGGCATGGCAAGCCAATAACGGTGAGTCGATGTATGGAACTCCGGCAGCACCGAGCCGTCTGGTGGTGGCCCGCGGATGGTTCGGCGGAAAATGGAACCAGTTCGATACACTGGCCGGTGCTCAATTCAATATGTTCCAGTGGGATCTGGCAGTTCAAGATGATCAGAACGCGATCATTGCTTTGGCAAAGGATACGCAGGGAGATCTTGCGACCGCCAATGACTGGGAGATCTTCACGATCCGTTGTACGGCCGGCAGTTGGGGGACTGAGCAGCGGCTGACGACGAACACCAGGATGGAATTCGGTGTCCGGGCCGCTTTCACACACAATGCGGTGCCGGTGATCAGCTGGATGCGCGATACATCGGTGATCGGAAGCGTTGGGGCAACGGTTGCTTCGCAGGAGATGTGGATACCGAACGCGGGAATGGGATTCTTCAATAATGCGCTGGCGGTCGGTAAGGATACAATGGCGCTCTTCTGGAACGAAGGGACCTCGGTGGTGATGTCCGTGTCACCGGTCTCCGCGCGCTCGTGGAGCGCTCCGAAGTTCATCCGTTTCTCGGCGGATGTGCAACGCTCCGTCCAAGCTCAGTTCGATCCTGCGGGAGGCTTGCATATCGGTTACCAGCAGTCCCCGTATACCGCCCAACCGGGGGCATTCTCCGATTCCGGAGCGTTGCACCTGCTCACACTGGAAAGGTTCTCCGCACCGGTCGGCATCCGTTCCGATGAGCGCATGGCTCCGCGCACCTTTGCACTCCTCGATGCGTTCCCGAATCCGTTCAACGCCTCCTCTACAATCCGATTTGTGCTGCCGAAAGAGGGATATACTGTGCTGACTGTGACGAACATCCTCGGACGGGAAGTAGCGCGGCTGACAGACGGCTTCCTCGCAGGAGGTGAGCATACAGCGGTGTTCAATGCGGACCATCTCTCCTCCGGCGTCTATTTCTATACACTCCGCTCCGCTGGGATCGTGCAGACCAAGAAGATGCTCCTGCTCAAATAGTGAAGTGGATGAGGGGCACTTCTGTGATCCTCATCTGAGCTTCCTTGTGTTTACCGTGATCGTACGATGCGGCGACAGGGATTTCAGGATTGACGCTCAGCATTTGTGGCCGGATGCCGGAAAAAGATGATGCCGAACAGGACGGCAAAGAGAAGATAGATACCTGCGGCGGCAAGCAGCAGCGGTGACAAGGCGGACGACTTGATGAGCGCAAGTCCGCCGACAGTGAAATGGGTCAGATTGCCGATGGCAACAGGCCGTCCGTACACGCCGCCGATCAGCGCTTCCCGTGCGGTCCAATTGACCATGCCGAACGCGAAATAGAGCGCGCCGACGATCTGGATGATCACAGCGCTTCCGGCGATCGTATCGCTGCCGAGCATCGCGGCCAGTTCCTTCGGCAGGAAAGCGCAGACAATACCGGCAGCAATGAGCAGCAGCGCGCTGGCGGTCATAACGAGGTGTGTCTTCATGGGTGTTCCCTGGTGTGTGATGGAGACTCGGGACCGGTGATGGCGTTCAGCATCCCGTTAAAGATAAAGAAATGGAATGGAAGGACCGAATACCAGTACAGACGTCCCCACAGTCCGCGGGGACGGAACGTGGCGGTCTGATGGACCGTATCGCCTTCGGTGCGGAATTCCAGCCACGCTTCCCCCGGCAGCCGCATTTCCGCGTAGAGCAACAGCCGACCTTCCGGGCGGTCCGCATATAAGACCCGCCAAAAATCAAGCGAATCACCGGCAGCGATCGAAGAGGGGTTCTTCCTTCCTCGCCGCAATCCCACACCGCCGAACAACTTGTCGATGAATCCGCGCAGACTCCAAAGCCAATCCGCATAGTACCACCCGTTATCGCCGCCGATCGTCCAGATCCGCCGGACCGCCGCAGCAATATCCGCAGAGCGGCGCGACTTACGGTCAACGAAGCAGCCGTATGTGGGGACCTCCTTCAGGCGGGAGATCCCAGGGGTGAGCGTTGTTGTGGAGAGCGCATCGGTCCAGCTGGACGGGACATCCTCATGCTGGATCTTGTCGAACGCGCGCCGGACCGCTTCATCGTACGGCAGGAGCGTGATGCCGAGTTCCTCCGCCAAATGGTTCGGACGGCAGATCACTTCCACACTCATGCTCTTCACCAGCGTGGAGGCAAGACTGAACGAAGTGGCGGTGACGAAGTAGAGCCAGTAGCTGGAAAGCTTCGGTGTAAGCACCGGAACGGTGATGATCCGGCGCCGTAGCCGCCGCACGGCAGCGAACCGCATCAGCATCTCTTTGTACGTGAGCACCTCGGGGCCGCCGATATCGTAACTGATGCCGTAGCTTTCCGGACGCAGCAGTACGCCGATGAGGAATTCGATCACATTGCGGACGGCGATCGGCTGCGTTCTGGTGCTGAGCCATTTCGGTGCGATCATCACCGGGAGTTTTTCCACCAGGTCGCGGATGATCTCGAACGACGCACTGCCGGAGCCGAGGATGATGCCGGCGCGCAGCGTGGTGAGACGGAAGTTCTGGCGCGAGAGGACCTCTTCCACCGCTTTGCGAGATGCCAGATGGCGCGAAAGGGAATGGTCATTGATGATACCGCTGAGGTACACCACCTGCTGCACTGTTGTTGCAGAGAGTGCGTCGGCGAAGTTCTCGGCGGAGCGGTGTTCCAGCTGCTCGAACACATCCGAACCGGCCGACATGGAGTGGATCAGATAATAGGCCGCATCGATATCCCGGGGGATCGCGGAGAGCGTGGAGCGGTCCAGGAAATCAGCTTCGATCACCGTCACACGTTCTGAATGCACGTACTGAGTGGGGAAACGGTGACGGTCACGTACGCAGCAGACCACGTGGTGTCCGCGTTCAAGAAGAACGGGGAGCAGCCGTTGTCCGATATAGCCGGTCGTGCCGGTCAGCAGGATCTTCATGGTCGGTACTTTCAATGGATGCCTGCGTCCGCAGTCCGAACAAGATCCGTTCATCGGACCGCCGGACCATGCCTCAGCGCAGGATCACAAAGGCAATGTACGGATAAATTTAGACACCATTTCGGCAAACGGGATAGGCACTCTCTAAAAGCTTACCACAGAGACACAGAGGTTGCAGAGAAGAGGGGAAGAGCAATTGACAATGAATCAATTATAAATTTTCAAATTCCAAATTACAAACCAGCAGGGTCGATGTGCAGGAAAAAACGCAGAGGAGCAAAAGCACTCACCACAGAGAACACGGAGGACACAGAGAAGCGGTGAGGAACGGAGCCGGTAGGTCGGCATTTATGCCGACACATTTTCAAAACTTTACCACGGAGACACAGAGGTCACGGAGAAGGGGGAAGAACAATGGACAATGAACAATGAATCAATTATCAAATTTCACATTCTAAATTACAAACCAGCAGGGTCGATGTGCAGGAAAAAACGCAGAGGAGCAAAAGCATTCACCACAGAGAACACAGAGGACACAGAGAAACGGTGAGGAACGGAGCCGGTAGGTCGGCATTTATGCCGACACATTTTCAAAACATTACCACGGAGAAGGGGGAAGAGCAATGGACAATCGAAAGCCGATCAAGGAAAAGTGGACGAACTTCCCGAGGAACGTCCAAGGTCGATGCGCAAGCAAGAGGGTGAATCCTGTAGCCAGGATGGCTCATCCCGGCGGAGAGATACCTTGCGAAGGTTGCGACGCATCGTCCATTCAACCTTCGCAAGGTTGTCCGGAATTATAGCGGTAAGCGCCACCTTCGCTAAAATATTCCGGGATGTCATGGATAATTCATACGGTATTGGTATATTCACTTTCCAAATACCAATACATCACGACAGGACAAGTAATGAGCGAAGAACAGAAGTGCCCGCAATGCAGTTCAGAGAATGTCTATCAGGACCGGGATCTGTGGGTTTGTCCCGAATGCTTCCATGAATGGGATCCCGCCGTTGAGAAGATAGAAGCAGCACCGCAGACGAATGTGATCAAGGATTCGAACGGATCTCTCCTGACGGACGGGGATACGGTCTCGGTCATCAAAGATCTGAAAGTGAAAGGGTCGACCTCAGGCATCAAATCAGGGACCAAAGTAAAGAACATCCGTCTTGTGGAGAGCAGCGACGGCCACAACATCTCCTGCAAAGTGGATGGCATCGGTGCGATGTTCCTGAAGTCGGAGTTTGTCAAAAAAGTGTGACCGTTCAATAGCGTATGTCGATTGCGGAGAGAGTGGTTCATCCCTCACCGCACAATAACAGTATGGTATGTTGATAAATATTGGAACATTCGTGTCCAAAAAATGACCGGCTGAGCGTCATAGTGTACCGGTTGGATTGACCGGAATAAACCAATAAGGAGTTCTATGCCAAAATATATGTGTATTCAGCGAAATCAGCCGGTCAAGAGGGAGAAACCGTCCCCGGCTCAGATGGAAGAGATGTATGCCTCATTCTTCGCCTGGAAAGAAAAGTTCAAACATAACATCGTTGATATGGGGGGAGGGTTGAAATCAGGCGGGAAGATCGTTTCTTCGGAAGGGGCAACGGATGGGCCCTTCATAGAGTTAAAAGAGGTGGTTGGTGGATATATGATCATCTCGGCAGAAAGTATTGAAGAGGCTATCATGGTGGTGCGTGAGAGTCCTGGTGTGATCTCGCCGGGAGCCACTGTGGAGATACGGGAGATCAGTGTTCCGTGAAGGCTCCGGCGTTGGTCGAACACTTCTTCCGGCATGAATATGGCAAACTGACGGCTATACTCACCCGTCAAATAGGAATGCAGCATTTGGAAGATGTTGAGGACGCAGTACAATCCGCCCTGATGAGTGCGATAGTAACGTGGCCGTTGACCGAACAGCCGGACAATCCTTCGGCGTGGCTCTATCGAACAGCACGCAATAATGTGATGGGGGTGTTGCGTCAACGATCGAACCGCATTCGTATCATGGGAGAACAATTTTCGGAGGAGTTCTCGTACGCGGAGGACGACGAGGTGGTGTTTCTTGAAGGAGAAGTGCGGGATGATCTGCTCCGAATGCTCTTTGTATGCTGCGATGAGTCGATCCCGGTTGAATCGCAGCTGGTGACGGCATTGAAGATCCTTTGCGGTTTCAGCGTTCAGGAGATCGCGCTGAGGCTCTTTATCAGCACCGAGAATGTATACAAACGTCTCACCCGCGCACGCAGTCGGCTCAAGGAATCTTTGACGCTATCGGTCGACCTGAGCAGCACACAATATCGTTCGCGTCTTCCGGTGGTGCACAAAATCCTGTATCTGCTCTTCACCGAAGGATATCTTTCTTCCCATGCGGATCAAGCCATCCGCCGCGAACTTTGTCATGAAGCGCTGCGGCTGACAACGATCCTTGCGGAACATCCTGTCGGAGAAGATCCGGAAACATTCGCCCTTCTATCGTTGATACATTTGCACTCGGCAAGGATCGATGCGCGTCAGGATGGTTCGGGAGGATTGTTGTTATTGGAGGAACAGGACCGATCGAAGTGGAACAAGGAACAGATCGGCGTCGGGCTGGAATGGCTCGCACGATCAGCGCATGGTGATCGGTTTTCTCGCTACCATGCCGAAGCAGGGATCGCCGCAGAACATGTGCTTGCCCCGTCATACCGGGAGACTCGATGGGAGAGGATCGCAGATCATTATTTGCTGCTGGAAACGATGAGCCCATCGGCACTTCATCGATTGAACCGCTCTATCGCTGTAGCAGAAAGTGAAGGTGCTTCATACGGCCTTTCTGTGCTGGAGGGATTCACGCCGCCCGAATGGCTGGCCTGTTCCTACCAATGGTCTGCCGTTCTTGCCGATCTTCATCGACGTGCAGGAGATGCCGACCTCGCTGATCGGTATCGTGAATCGGCGATACGGTCAGCTCCTTCCACTCAGATACAAGACCTTCTCCGAAGACGTCTAGGAGCAGGTTGAATCATATGTTCAAACCATATTGTATCTGAGATTGGCTCCCGTATATTCACAGAAGAGATTAGATTCGACAACAACCATAAAGCTTCACAACACCATTTCATCACAAAAGGAGTATTCCATGGAATACACAGTCAATACCGCCGCCATCTTCGCCGCAGCATTCGCCAATTTTGTTGTCGGCGCTATCTGGTATACGCCGCTGTTCGGTCAGGCGTGGGCGAGGGAATTGAAACTCGATACCAGTACGAAGCCGGATGGGAAATTCATGGCAAAAGCAATGTCCCTCTCACTGCTCGGGAATCTGATCCTGTCATGGGTGCTGGCATGGACAATGGCGGCGTGGCAATTCCTTCCCGGTGCAGCGGATGTTCCTCCGATCGTGAACGGTTCCCGCACCGCATTCTTTCTCTGGCTGGGATTCTATGTGCCGCTGCTGATCAGCTCTAAAACATGGGAGGGGCGCTCATGGAAGCTGATCGGCATCAACGGCGGGTATTATTTCGTCACGCTGCTGACCGCCGCTCTCATCCTTGCCTTTTGGAAGTGACCGAAGGGGACATACGCAGTACAA
>JAVBYA010000472.1 GCA_030824295.1 Bacteroidota bacterium | reverse complement strand
GGCAATGTTCGCATCCACCTGCAGAGTATCCTCCGGCCACCGATACACGGGAAAAGAGGTGGTGACCACCTTCCGTTGATCCAAGAGCTGCCTCTGCTCGTCCCGGGATTCAACTGGTATTTCAAACAAGGAGATCCGTAACCGCTGATGTTCGACTGCAGAAAAGGAGAAGGAGCCATCCGGGCCTGTTGTTATACTCAGCGGCTCCTCATTGTATGTCCGTTGTATCCACATGAATATCGTGACACCATCTGCCGGCACATTGTCCTTAAAAAAGCATTGCCCTTGAACGGTCAGTATCCTCTCTTTCCGCTCCGGGATCGTAAAGGATACGTCGACAGTACGTTCGGGCGTATCCACGATGATCGGAACTGCCGTCGCCATGGAAGACACGCCGGGATAGAATATCGTAGGATGCGGCCTCTCAACGGTGGCACCGTTCGGGTTGATCGCCAGGAAGTATTTGCCAAGCGGTATGCCGCCCTCAAAGACGAATTCTCCCGAAGAATCGGTCATGGCTGACCGGAAGTATCCGAAGGAATGGGTCATCGAAAGAGAATCTGCCGGTGTGAGGGAGATCCTTATATCATGCGCGGGTGCCCTGGACGGGTAGTTCAATCGCCCTTTGATATTCGTATTCGGTTCCAGGGTAAGAAAATACTCTTTGCATTCCAAAGAATCGACCCGTATGCTCATCTCATCAGGAGAAGCATAGAGAGAATCCGCTACATCCAAAACAATGGTGTATTCCCCAGGAGTGATATCGTAGAAGAGATATATCCCCGAATCATCCGTCTGCGTTGAATAGCTCTGCCGTTCATTCTTCAGTGTGATCCTCTTCCGTTTCAGTATAGAGGTTTCTTCGCTGCTTCGCCGGTATTCGATGTGACCGATGACCGAAGAGACGCGAAGGATGGCCGGCAGCCGGGAGAAAAAGAGCACATCGACGTTTGCTGCCGCGAGAGGAGTTGTCCGGGAACAAATGCTCGTTACATACTCACCCTTCCGCCTGGAGGCGTAGATCAGATACTCCACACCCTCCCTGAAGTGATATCCGCAGTCTCCTCCTCCTATCCCCGTCTCGATCACCACGGTATCCTGATGGGTCCCTTTGATCGTTCTGCTGACGGAAATACTATAATATGCTCTGGATGATAACGGTCCATACTCATCCAGACGCTGACGGAGTTTTCCGACAACGATGATATCTGCGGATCGATAGCCCGCGGTCACCGGGGCGGAGAAACACGAGCAGGCATCTGCCGAATGGACAAGACCAATGAGCAGGACCATCATTCGGGATATTTTGCTCATAGAGTTCATTCTCTCAGCGGCAGCAAAAAAATAGCGGGGATCACGACATCGGGATTCACCGACCAGAAACTATTATGGCTTTACAGGAGGATGTATCTCTCCCGGACAGTCTTATTGACAGAGCTGATTGTACAATCCTTCAACACTTTGGATCGAACCGTTCTTTAAGAATATCGGAATGGCACTGGTATCGATCCGGCCATTGACGCAATACAAATAATTATTGTTCAGTTGTATCCGCCATAATTGCTTCAGCTGTCCGATCGCATGAGGCAGGCGCGTCAGTGTATTGTCATTCGCAATGATGAATTTGAGTTCCGTCAGATTCCCGATCTCCTCCGGTATACTATCCAGCTCATTCAGAGCGACTCTCATTCCTGAGAGAGACGGTAGGCCCCAGAAAGATCTTGGAAAGGACCGTATCCTATTATCGTTGATATCGATATAGTATAACTTCGTGAGATTGCCGATCTCTTCCGGCAGCGAGGAAAGAGCATTGGAGGATGCCGTGAGATATTTGAGTTCACTCAGAGTGCCGATGTGAGGACCGATCGAATCTATCATATTATGACTGATATCCAGCGATTCAATATCCAGATCCCGGATCGCCTCAGGGAATTCTTCGAAAGCATTATTCGACACTTCGATCGACCGCAGATTCTCCAAATACTGAATGGCTTGGGGTAAACTCTTCAGCCGGCTGTTCGTGATGTGGATCGATTCCAGTCTTGATAACCGCCCGATGCGGTCCGTGATCGAGGTCAACCTGCTGTTGTCAATGCGGATGCTTTTCAGTGCGCTCAGTTTACCGAGATTATAGGGCAATACGGTCAGATTGGTATCATTCAGGATGAGTTGTTCGAATCTATTGGTGACCCAATTCCATCGTCCGATCTTTTTTGGGTCCTTCACGGTAAGACCGTTCACATCGATGATCTCCTGGACAACCGCCATATCCCTGTCGTCATAGCCATCCTCATTGGCATCCACGGAGTTGGGACAGAGGAAATCCTCGCATGTTGCAAGCATCACACACATGCTCATCAGTATCGTCGGACGTATGATGCCTGCTAAGATCGATATCATCGGGTCATTTCAATGGATAGAATGTTATCGCGGACCGACAGCGGTGTGCTTCATCGCGTCCTTTACAGAACGATCGTTGCTTCGATAGAAGAAATTGCTGCTTTACCGCGTTGCGACACATCGAATAACGGTCGCCGAACGAAAGAGGAACAGGTCATTATTTATACGCTGAAAGGACCACATTCTTTATGAGCAAATATGATATCGAGTCCGAAATGATCGGTTTGACCCAGATGGTTATTGTATCGGTATCATTCCCGCACGCAGCGACTTTTTTATTACTCGATCCCCAGGCAGCATTGTTTATCTCAAATTCCTCATACCACGTTTGACCCGAGGCTTTTACCTCAATGGAGATCAGTCCCTTCCCTTTGCCAAAGTACTCCACGTTGTACTTCTTATTGGGATATGGTCTCTTGTTTATCTTTCGAATGGATATTTCGGGGACATAGTGTGTGATACTGTCACCCTGCAATCTGAGTGAATAGGTCTGGTACGGCGCCGGCACATCCGTAGAGAACGAAATATATTGTTGTGCTAAGGAATCAGAGAAGCTCCAACCACTCATGGAAGGCTGCTGTTGGGATTCAAACACAGAGTATAGTAACTCGTCCCGTGCGTCTTGCGGTGAAACAGGATCGTCAACATTGGCGCAATGCCAGCCGATGAACAGGAAGGAACACAGAATAATTGAGATCGATTGTTTGATCATATGCGTTTCCCTATGATACTCTGTCTGTTACAACAGAAGGATCCTTCGATTGATCAGAGTCGATGAAGCACTGTTCATCTCGAATCAAACACCCGCCGCTTACGTGAGCGGCGTTGAATGATGAACGGACCGATCGCTCGATCCATTCCAATGGCCCTTTTCGGCTTTTCGAATGAAATCTATTCATTTTAAGGTTTCTAAGCTATCACGTAAATACGGTACACCTGAATTGCCAAGTATGGATTTTGTGCTATAATGAGGAATCGGACTTGTTGGTGGGGTTTAGGGGAGAGTAAAGGTGATGCTCACCGATCATTCAGCCGGTAGGTCGGCCTTCAGGCCGACAAAAAAGTACACAAGAAGGTGAGCGTCACCTATAGAAGAGCGTTCGTATGAGGAGACGCTCACCGTCCAACGCGGCAACCTTCGCAAGGTGCGATGAAGGTGAGCGTCACCTATAGAAGAGCGTTCGCATGAGGAGACGCTCACCGTCCAACGCGGCAACCTTCGCAAGGTATCGGCCGGGATGGACCATCCCGGCTACAGGTAGGTCGGCCTTCAGGCCGGCAAAAGATCACATAAGGAGGTGAGCGTCACCTATTGACACCGGCAACAATACGAAACCTTGCGAAGGTCAATGTGAAGTGAAGTGGCAACCTTCGCAAGGTATTGGCCGGGATGGACCATCCCGGCTACAGGTAGGTCGGCTTTCAAGCCGACAATGATATCAATCATAGAGCGTGAGTAAAGGTGAGCGTCGCCTATAAAGGAGCGTTCGCATGAGGAGACGCTCACCGGCCAAGTGTCAGGCTTTGCGGTTGAGTTCGGCGAGTTGGCCGATCTTCTGCTGGTATTCTTTGGCGACGATATTGTCGGGATCGAAGAAGAAGATACGCTGGATCTCTTCCAGTGCGCGGCCGAATTCCTTCGCTTCGATGAACTGATCGGCGCGCTGGAAGTACTGATTCTTGATCTTTTCGAGTGAGAGGGACCGCTCGTCCGGCACCAATGCTCCTTCGGAGCGGCGGGTATCGCGGCGGAGACGGTCGCTGAGTGCGCGGTCGATCAGAAGACTGAGCAGCTGTTCATCCTCCGCGAACCGCTCTTCGGAGAAACCGGGAGCGGAGGGGGCCGGAAGAACGGCAACGAACTGTTCAAGGGCAAGCAGGTAGATGTTGTGGAGATCGATGATCTTGGCGTCGCGGATGATCTTGAGCGCCTGTGTGTAGCGGTGGGTGCGCACTTCCTGATGCACCTCACGCAGCAGTGTCGTCAGCGAGTCGATGCTCATCAGCCGGTCGCTTGTCCGCTGGAGTAGATCAGTTTCAGTCCCTGTGCCGCCTTCAGATCATGGTCCGCCTGTTCGGCGCGGATCTCGGCATCCAATGCGAGCAACTCGGCATTCTGCATCTCCACCGTAAGACCGTGCGCGATCTCGTCCAGCGCCTTGGCGAATTCGCGCTGTGCGCGGAATTCCGTTGCCACACGGATGTGGATTCGGATGAGCCGGTCCTGCTCCTCTTTGGAGATGCGGGGCTGTGATGATGCGGCCGGGGCGGACTGCAACGAGGAGAGTTTCGCTTCGTGCAGTGCGGTGATGCGCTGTTCCAATTTGAGAAGATCGTCGTTGGCGGGATCGAGCACCAGTCCGGACAGGACCTCCACGAGCGCTTTATCCAGCACATTGGCCATCAAAAAGCTCTGCGCCTGAGAGAGATACCGGGCCACCTTCTCCGTGCGTGCATCGGTCTGTTTCTGGTCGCGGGTCTGCGCCATGACCGCTTCGATGTCCTCCATGAGTGAGATGGATTCAACGCGGGTGGGATCGAAATCGAGCGCCTTGCGGACGGCGATCAATGCTTCGTCGAATTTCTCCACCGTCAGGTACTCGCGCGCCACCACCAGCAGTTTTTGGATCTCCAGATTCCGCGATTCGACACGCTGATTGACTTTCCACCGGTCCGTTGCTTCCAGGATGCGCTGCCGCAGTGCGGTCAGTTCGGGATGGTGTTCGTCCATGGCAAGTCCGCTGTTCACTTCGGAAAGGGCCTGTTCGAACAGGTCCCGCTCCAGGAACTCGGCGGCGTGCTGCAGATGCCGTTCGATCACTTTCGATGTCTCGTCCCGCGTGCGGCGTTCATGCTCTTCTGCCAGGAACGCGTCGAACTCGGATTGCAGCTGCTGTTCGAATGATTGGATGTTCAGATCGAGCGGGTTCAGGATGAATGCCTTCGCCACTTCGTTGAATGCTTTGCTGAAGTGTTTCATCTGCCGGAGCCGTTCGGCCTCCGCCAGATGCATGGCGATCTTGGCATCCGCTGCGTTCCTGCTCCGCTCCTCATCCATCATGGACTGCTGCAGTTTCTCCTGATGCGCCGCCTGGTATGCTTCACGTTCCGCCAGGATCCGCTGTTCCATCCCCTTCACTTCCTCGTCGAACGGATCGATGATGAACGCCAGGGCGACCTCGCCGAGGGCCACTTCAAATTGATGCTCCGCCAGGAATGATGATGCGCGCTGCAGTGCAAGGGTGATCTTCTCCTTGTCCGCACGGCGTCGGACCAGAACCTCTTCGCTCTCCCCTTCCAGCACGCGTTCGCGGTCCGAGTGGACCATGCGGCGGACCTCCTCCTCCTGCTGACGGCGGATCTGGTCCTGCAGATCGCGCTTGCTCTCCTCCTCGCGTCGGAAATGTTCCTCCTGCAGCGCGAGGATGCGGCGTTCGCAGTCCTGCAGCTCGTCGTTGATGGGATCGAGCACGGTCGCACGGGTGATGGTGCGGAGCGCGTCGGTGAATTTCTGCTGGCGTGCCAGCTGTTCGGCGTTGGCGATATGCTTGCGGATGGTCGCGACGATGGTCTCGCGTTTCCGCTGACGTTCCTCCAGCTGCCGCTGATATTGTTCCAGCTGCAGCTGCTGCTGTTTCTCCTGCATCTCCAGGATGCGCTGTTCCAAACGGAGCACTTCCTCGTTGAGCGGATCGATGACGATGACGAATGCGAGTTCGCTCAGCGCTTCATCCAGCTTGTTGGCCTGGTACAGTTCGGTGACATGCTGCAGGTACTGTTTGACCTTCTCTTCCTGTGCGCGTTTCCGTTCCTGCTCCTCGCGCCGGACCTTCTCTTCCTTCTCCTTCTGATAGAGCTGCGACTGGGATTTGAGGAGTTCCTGGCGTTTCTGCCGGTCCTCTTCCATCCTGCGCTGACGTTCGGACTCTTCGTCCCGGCGTGCATCCTCCTGAGCCTTGCGGATGGTATCTTCAAGTGCGTGGATGCGGTCGTTCACCGGATCGAGCAGATATGCCCGGGCGATCTCATCCAATGCGCGGTTGTATTCCTTCCGCTGGAAGTATCCGTTGGCGCGGGTAAGGAATGCCGCGATCTTCCCTTCGATGGCGGTGCGCCGCATCTCATCGTTGCGGCTCTTCGCTTCTTCTTCCTTCTTATGGAGTTCCACCGCTTGTTCGTGCTGTGCGGCCACGGCGGCGCTGTGCTGCGCTTCGATGATGGCGAGATTGGAGAGATGCTGCAGAG
The DNA here is from genome assembly GCA_030824295.1 of Bacteroidota bacterium. GTDB lineage: Bacteria > Bacteroidota > Ignavibacteria > UBA10030 > UBA8401 > UBA8401. The sequence goes on along the minus strand of JAVBYA010000472.1, from coordinate 1,777 downwards.
AGGGTGCGATCTTCTGTTCGGCGGTCTGTTCCGGCGCTGAGCCCGATGCTGTTCCTGCTGCAGAGGGGGACTGATCCTTCGGGGCCGCCGGTGCGGAACCTTTCTTCGCCTCTTCGGCCTGTTTGGCATTCAGGAGCGTCCGCACCCGTTCCTCGTACGCCAGGGCGTACAGGTGACGCGAATCGTATGAACGTGCCTTGGCTATCAGCTGCAGCGCGGTCGCCAGATCCCCTTCTTTGACAAGCTTATCAGCTTGTTTCAGAAGAAGGGCGACTTCCTTCATGCGTTCCGAAGCGGGAAGCGACGTATTTTCCTGCGGTCCTGCCATAACAGTGGGTGGAATTCGGTCCTTAGAGTGGAAATTTCCCTTGTATGTTATTGAAAATCGCCGTGGTAGTCAACACGGCCTGCGATTAGAATATTTTAACCGGTCACACCGGCTGGGATGAACCGCGGGATTCGTTCAATTTGCTGCGGAGAGCCAGCGCACCGGGATGTTTGGGATTCAGGCGGAGCGCCAGATCCACTTCGAAGATGGATTCGAAGATCCTGTTCTCGGAGATGAACTCCATCGCTTTGCTGAGATGGAATTGGATGACGAGTTCCTTGTCCTCATTCGCTTTCTGTTCTTCCAGTTTTCGCTGCGCCCGTTCGATCTCGTCGCGCATCTGGAGGGTCTCGAAGCGTTCCATGTCGAAGCTCATGGCATAGTCCACCCACCCGAGCGCTTCGGCATATGATTCGCGGGAGAGTGCTTCGCGCGCCATGGCAAGACTCTTCCGGATGCCCTGGTTCTTCTTGGATGATTCCTCTTCCTTCTGCTGCTCCTCTTCGTGCTTCAGAAAATCCTGCTGGATCTCCCCTTCCAGGGAGAAGAGGTCCTCGTTCATCGGGTCGAGCCGGTACGCCTGCGCGATCTCGTCCAGCGCTTCTTTGAACCGGAGCGATGAGCGGAGTTGTTTTGCGGTGATGATATGCTGCCGGATGACGGCAAGGGTCGCTTCATCGTCCGGCGACGCCGGTTCCATCAGCGGGTTGGAGCCGATGCGCTGCTGCTGTTTGGTCCTCTTCTGAGCGTCCAGGATCTCGCGCTGCAGTTTGGCGATCTCAGCGTCGAACGGATTGATCTTGAACGCCTTGCCGATATTGGAGAGTGCATCATCGAAGCGTCCCTGGCTGACAAAGCCGCGCGCTTTGGAGAGGAACAGCAGCACTTCCTCTTCGTCGCGGAGCAGTTTCGCTTCGTTCTCCACACGGTCGCGGATCTGTTCCCGTTTCTGCTGTTCGATTGCGAGACGGTGTAGTTCTGCCTCCTGCCGGCGCCGGCGGTCCTCATCCGCTCTCCGCTTCTCTTCCTCTTCCCGCTGCAGGGTCTCTTCCTCTTCCGCCATGATGCGGCGTTCGAGAGCGATGACCTCCTCGTTGGAAGGATCGATGAAATACGCCTGCGTGATCACGCGGAGCGCCTCGCCATATCGCTTCTGAGCAAGGAACTCCGCTGCTTTCTCCAGGTTCTTCGACACGGCGAGACGGATGGTCTCCTCCCGCTTCCGTTCCTCTTCGATCTGCTGCTTCCGTTTCGCCACATGTTCTTCGGAGGAACGGGTCTGCGCTTCCCGGATCTTCCAGTTCAGGTCCAGCACCTCCTCGTTCAGCGGATCGAGCACCATGACGAACGCCAGCTGGCCGAGCGCTTCCTCCACCTTCTGTTCGGCGAAGAGACTGCGCGCGATCTGCAGATACTCGCGGATCTTCTGGGCGCGCGCCTGCTTGTGCG
>JAVBYA010000144.1 GCA_030824295.1 Bacteroidota bacterium | reverse complement strand
AGGAGATCGATAATGAATCGCTCGGTGGCGCCTTCGTCCATTGCGAGATCAGCGGAGTGACGGACCATCGGATGGCGGACGATGCCGCCGCGCTGAAGAAGATACGGAGCATCATCGGTAAACTCGGTCATGCACCAACGGCCGGCTTCAGCTATGAGAAGCCGCTCCCGCCCGCGTTCGATCCAAAGGAGCTGTACGGGATCCTGCCGGCGGAACGGACGAAACCGTACGATACGTACCAGCTGTTGGCGCGCATCATTGACGGCAGCGAACTGGATGAGTACAAAGCGGGGTACGGCAGAACGATCATCTGCGGCTATGCGCGTATCGGCGGTTGGGCGGTCGGTATCGTGGCGAACCAGCGTGCCGTCAGCAAGACGGCCAAAGGGGAGATGCAGGTGGGCGGGGTCATCTATTCGGACAGTGTGGACAAAGCGGCGCGTTTCATCCTGAACTGCAATCAAAAACGGATCCCGCTCGTCTTCTTTCAGGATGTGACCGGATTCATGGTCGGCAGCCGAAGCGAGCACGGCGGCATCATCAAGGACGGCGCAAAGATGGTCAATGCGGTCGCGAACTCGGTCGTCCCGAAATTCACTGTCATCACCGGCAACAGCTACGGTGCCGGGAACTATGCGATGTGCGGAAAAGCGTACGACCCGCGATTGATCGTCGGCTGGCACTCTGCGCAGATCGCCGTGATGGGGGGGAAACAAGCGAGCGAAACACTGCTGGCGATCAAAGTACAGGCGATGGAAAAAGGGGGGACGCACATCTCCGCAGAACAACAGCAGCAGCTGCTGAGCGAGATCCAGTCGCGGTACGAGAGTGAGCTCGATCCCACCTATGCCGCCGCCCGGCTCTGGATCGACGGCATCATCGACCCGATGGCCACCCGCTCCGTCATTGCCCGCGGCATCGCCATGGCGAACGCCAATCCACACATCCCGGAATTCCGCACCGGCGTCCTGCAGGTGTGAACAGTGCGCCTCCGTTTCTGCATCCTGTTCCTACTCTCCGTTCCCGCTGCAGCACAGGCGCAATCGGACACACTGTGGCTCGCCGAGCCGTGGTATTTTGATGCCGGTCCCGCGGCGCTGACCGATGCCGCCCGTTCCCTTCCGCCGGTGTTCCGGGAGGGTGTACTGCTCAAACGGTACATCCGTGATGACCGTTTCTATCAGCTGCGGAAATCGTTCGATGATACATTGGCCGTGGATGCGATCTACGACCGGGCGCTGCATCTTACGGAGGGTGATATCGGGATGGCACTGCTCGTTGCCGCCATTGCCGTGATGGACCATCGTCAGCTCGGGCTGAAGATCCCGTTGCTCGGCACGGTCTATCTGCCGCTGACCATGGAGAGCGATTCACTCTTCAAGGTACGTCGGACGAACCTTCCCAAACGGATCCTGACCGACGGCCCCAAAGCGGTGGACAAGGACAAACTGCAGCACTTCTTCGGTTCGGCGTTCCTGGCATACGCGGTCAACTCACCGGTATTCGCGGAGCACGTCGGGGATTGGGTGGAAGAATGGGAGCAGAGATTCGTTCTCGGAGGAAAGAAGGACCGGAGGGACCAGGCAGCCAATGCACTGGGGAGGGCGTTCGGTTTCGGACTACAGAAGGATCCGGAGATCCTTCCCAGCGACATCCTCTGGGGTATCCAACCCTGATGCACCGGCCGTCAGAGCCAGTGCCGTTTCTTGAACCACAGATAGATCCCCAGCGTCAATCCCCCCATGAACAACAGCACCAGAGGGTACCCGTATGGATTCCGCAGTTCCGGCATCACATCGAAGTTCATCCCGTAGATCCCCACGATGAATGTGAGCGGCATGAAGAAGACCGAGAACAGGGTCAGCACACGGACCACTTCGTTCGTCCTCTGGGATGAGATGGAGATGTAGAGGTTCAGCAGGTTGTTCGCCTTCTCGATGGTCTGATCGTACGAGGTCTCCAGACTCAGGAAGAATTCACGCAGGTCCTGGTGGACCGCCGCGCTTGTACTCTTGTGCAGGTTGTCAATGATCGGTTTGGAGAGCCGGAGGATGCGCAGGCAGACGGCAGCTTTCCGCTTCAGATAATAGAGGCGGCGGAGCACGGCGTTGGTCTGATGCTTCAGTACGATCTGCGTCTCCAGCTGGTCCAGTTCATCTTCCAGCTGCCGGGAGGGATCGATATAGGACTGGAAGACATAGTACAGGATCTTGATCAGCAGTTCGTTAGGCGTGGAACAGTGTCCGGTCTGGAAGTACTTGCTCCGGATCGCATCCAGCAGCGGCTGTTCCCCCCGATGGATGGTGATGATGAATTTCTTTCCGACGAAGATGGCGACCTTGTTGCTGATGTCCTGAATGGTATCGGCATCGCGGGTGGAGAGATGGTCGTACACCCGCGCGATGATGAATGCGGTCGCATCGATCCATTCGAATTTCGGCAGATGTTCCGGCTGCAGGCTGTCCTGCACGGAATTGCTGTGCAGACCATGCTCCTCTGCAACGGCGAGCAGTTCCTCCGCCGTCGGATTCACGACGTCGATCCACTCGTACTGTTTCCTGCCGGTATGGTGATGATGGGTGATCATGCGGTGTGCTGTTGCTGGGAATATGGTGAAAAGAACGGGACTGCGCCAGCGAAAAGATGGGAGTGGGTCTGCCGGGTGACCGAACGCAAGGAGCGAACGGATGCCGTCAGTGAACGTGTCAAAGTTTTGAACGTTTCCTCAATACTTCATACATCACGATCGCGCCGGCCACGGAGGCGTTCAGGGACTCGAAGCCCCCTTTCATCGGGATGTTCACCAGGAAATCGCACTTGTCCTTCACCAGCCGCCGCATCCCTTTCCCTTCGTTCCCGATCACCAAGGCCACCGGCACAGTGTAATCCACCTGGGTGAAGTTCTTCGGTGCGGTCATCTCGGTCCCTACGATCCACACCCCCTGGTCCTTCAGCTCGTCGATGGTCTGCGCGATGTTCGTCACGCGCGCCATCGGGAAGTGCAGGCTGGCGCCGGCGGAGGTCTTCACCACCGTATCATTGACCGGTGCATTGTGATGCTTCGGAATGATGCCGCCGTGCGCGCCGGAGCAGACCGCCGTGCGGATGAGTGCGCCGAGATTGTGCACATCCTCGATCTCGTCGAAGACCAGGAAGTACGGCTGTTCATTCTTCGCCTTGGCGATGTCGAACAGATGGGAGATATCGGAGAATTCCTTTGTGCCGATGAATGCAGCGACCCCCTGCGCGTTGGTGCTTTGCGCCGTCTTGGCCACCTGATCGGCAGGTGTGAACTTGAAGGGGATGTTCTTCTGCCGCGCCAGCTTCAGGATCTCGTCCACCGCTTCGCCGTGCGAGTTCTGCGCGATGAGCAGTTTGTCGATCGGGGTGTTCGCCTTGAGTGCTTCCAGGACAGGTTTGCGGCCGGAAATGATGTTCATATCAGCTCTGCTGTTGTTTGAGCCGCCGGAGGGAATTCAGTCCGACCGCGCCGATGAGCATCAGGATGAGTGCGATCACCTGCGCCTCACTGAGCCCCAGCAGCAGACGCGGATTCAACCGGAAGAACTCCACAGAGAAGCGTTCGAGACCAGCGAGGATCAGATACGAATAGAACAACTGGCCTTCCATCGTCCACACGGTCCGTTTCCGCCAGAGGAACAGGAAGAACACGGCGCAGATGATGGTCTCATAGACCGGCGTGGGATGGCAAAGGGTGTTGTCCGGTACGACACCGCCGGGGAAGAGCGATGTCACTTCCGGGAAGTTCCTGAACGCAGCAGAGGGAGGATAGGTCCCGTTGGAATAATCGGTGCCCCACGGCATGGTGGTCGGGAATCCATAGTCGCCGTCCCCGGCAAGATGACAGCCGATGCGGGCAACGCCGTACGCCAGCATCAGTGCCGGTGCGGCAGCATCGGCGATGCGGATGAACGGGATGTTCTTGGAACGCGTGTAGAGATACACGGAGAGCATGGCCAGCACGAAGCCGCCGTAGAAGGTCAATCCGCCGGGAGAGAAGGTCATGCCGACGGGGTCGCGGACGAAATGGCTCCAGTTCTCGATCAGATAGAGCAGTTTGGAACCGGAGACCCCGGCGATGAGTGCGATCAGCGTGATGTTGGAGGCGAGTTCCGGTTTGATCTTCTTCCGCTTGAATTCCCGTGTGAGAAGGTGGTTGCCGAGAAGGAAGGAGAGACCCATCATCAGTCCGAAACTGTAGATGGTGAAACTGCCGAACGACACGATGACTGGGTACATTAGGTTTTACTCTTTGTCTGTGGTGGTTGTTTCTTCTTCGGCGGTTCACGGTGGATGTCCGGCTTCAGCTCCGCCATCACCACATCACCCGCCCGGTTCGCTTCGAACATCTGTTCGTCCGTATAGATCTTCAGGAATGCACTCGTGGACCGGCCGGAGGTGTATGCCGTACGGGCGAACTTCAGTTCGGTGACCGCTTTGGTCTTCCCCTTCTTGATCAAGGTGAAGTGGAGCGACCGGGGAAGATCGAAATACACTTTCCGGAACTGTGCCGCGCCGGTGGCAGGCATGTTCATGGAGGGAGCCCGCAGTCCGTGCAGGGTCCACACCACGTTGCTCCCGTCCACATCATCCTTCACATCGATCGCATAACTGAAATTCGTGAACTGCTTGGAGGTCTCCAGCAGGAACAGCGTCCCTGCCTTCTTCAGCGTCTCATCATAGGTCGGCTGGACCAATAAACGGTATTCGATCGGTTGTTTTGTCTGCGCCATACGGTGTCCCTTCCGGAAGGCGCTCGGAACGCCTGGTCAACGGGTGAAGAATTGCTCGATCGTTCCCAGCTGGATCTGCTGCTGGGAATGATCCGTTAGATTCTTCAACACTGCGGAGCCGGTCTCAAGTTCCATCGAACCGACCACCAGCGAATATTTCGCCTGCTGCCGGTCCGCTTCCTTCATCTGGGACTTCAAACTGCGCGACAACAGGTCGCATTCTGCTGCAATTCCCTTTGTGCGGAGCATCATCGTCGTCTTCAGCACCCAATCCCGCGCCTTATCATCCGCGGCAGCAAGGAATACCGTCGGACGCTGCACGGGGGGCTGGAATCCCTTCTTTTCCAGGATCATCATCAGCCGTTCCATTCCAGCGGCGAATCCGACGCCGGGGGTCTGTTTCCCGCCGAGTTCCTTCACCAGCAGGTCATAGCGTCCGCCGCCGGCGAGCGCATCCTGCGACCCGAGCTCGGTGCTGGTGATCTCGAATGCGGTCTTCGTATAGTAATCCAATCCGCGCACCAGCCGTCCGTTCACCGTGAACGGGATGCTGTAGGCGGAAAGCAGCGACTTCACCCGTTCGAAATGCGCCTGACACTCATCGTTGAGATAGTCGGTGATGAGCGGCATGCCGGCCGTGAGTGCTTTATCGTTCTCATCCTTCGAGTCGAGCACGCGCATCGGGTTCTGCTCGATCCGCTTCTGGCTTTCACCGGAGAGTTTGTCGGCGATCTTCAGCAGTTCGTTCCGGAGCACTTCCTTGTAACGGGGACGGCATTCCTCGTCGCCGACGGAATTGATCTGCAGCGTATAGTTGGTGATGCCGAGACGCTTGTAGATCTCCAGCGTCATCGCAATGATCTCCACATCGGTCTCCGCGGTGGGGGAACCGATCGCTTCGGCACCGAACTGGTGGAACTGACGAAGACGTCCTGCCTGGGGCCGTTCCTGACGGAACATCGGTCCGATATAATAGACCTTGGAGAGCGGGAGCGATTCGCCGAGATTGTTCTGGATGTATGCACGGAGCGCGGAAGCGGTCCCTTCCGGACGGAGCGTGATGCTGTCGCCGCTCCGGTCCTGGAACGTGTACATCTCCTTGCCGACGATGTCGGTCAATTCACCGATGCTGCGGGCGAACAGGGCCGTGGTCTCAAAGACCGGTGTGCGGATCTCTTTGTAGTTGAACTGACGGAAGACGTCGCGGATGATCTGCTCCGCGTACTGCCACAGGGGCGTTTCGGACGGAAGGATGTCCTTCGTACCTTTGATCGAACGGTAATTCACAGGGTCTGCGTTGAATGGATGGCGGAAGACGCCGGAGGGCGCACGGCGGAGCGGGGGACCGTGAACGCCCGGTTAATTGTCGAAATACTGAGCCTCTTCATTCCGGAAGATGTCGATGACCTCTTTCGGTGTTTGGGCATCGAGCAGCTTCTTGCGGAAGTCCTCTTTGTTCATCAGACGGGAGATACGGCTGAGCAGTTTGATGTGCGGTCCGACCATGCTGTCCTTGCCGATGAGCAGAAAGATGAGATGGACCGGCTGTTCATCCAGCGATTCATAATCGATCGCCTCTTCGGTGATCGCGAACGCGGCCACGATGTCCAGCACCGCGTCGCATTTGCCGTGCGGGATAGCGAAACCGTTCCCCACACCGGTGGACATGATCTTCTCGCGTTCGAAGATCGCTTCCCGGACCTTCTCGATGTCCGTGATCTTGTTGGAGTGGTTGACGATGGCGATCATCTCGTTGATGATCTCGTCCTTGGATTTCCCTTTGAGCCGTACCCGTACAACTGATTCGTCTAAAATATCGCTGATCTTCATGACCGAGAATTCTCCCAACGTTCAAACAGACACAGAGTTGAAAAGTGACTTCAATATACGATTTTCGAGTTCCAAATGGAAATAATTAATCAGTCCCGCGTGTCGCGCCATTCCACGATCTTCTCTTCATACTGTGAAACGAGGATCTCCGCCAGTTCCGGGTCCGCCGATTCGGCGTGAACGTGGAACGAGGGGACGGCGCGGTCCGGCCACATGAGCACGGAGGTGGATGCCTTCTGGTCCAGGATGAGTTTCACACCGTCCAGCAGGATGCGGTGCGGCTGATGGTCCGTATCCTTCATCAAGTACCGCATCACGCGCCCTTTCTTGTCCCACGGCACGTGGATCACCTTCTTCTGCATATGGAGCCGCGGTACCTGTTTGTCCAGCTGACCGAACCGTGTGCCGGCCAGAGCGAGCATCTCCAGGATCTTTGCCACGGAGTACATCCCGTCGCTGGCGAACAGGAAGTCCGTGAAGATGAATCCTCCTTTGGTGCCGCCGACGAACTTCACATCATCCTTCGTTGCCGCTTCCATCAGGGAAAGATGGCTGTCGCGCGTCTTCACCACTTCCACTCCCATATGTTCCGCGATCAGGTCGATCTCTGCCGATGCGGTGATGGGGACGGCGATCTTCTTCACGTGCGGATAGACGGTCAGGAACAGATGCGTCACCAGGGTGAGCAGCCGGTCCGTTTCGATGAACTTCCCGTTCTCATCCACCACCAGACAGCGTTCCGCGCCGGCATCCAGCACGAAACCGACATCGTATCCGAGCGAGGTGACGATATGCGAGAGCTGCGCCACGTTATGGTCCACTTCTTCCTGCGTCCGTGTGATCTTCTTCGCATCAAGGTATGCATTCTGCGAGAGCACCTGCGCGTTGAACGAGCCGATGATGTTCGGGAAGATGGAGGAGGCGATGCCGCTGGAATAATCGACGACCAGTTTGAATTTGGACTGGGTGATGGCTTCCACATTCAGCGTGGAGAGGAAGTTCTGGATGTAGCTCTCCTGCGCCCGTTCCGGGAAGGTGACGCCTCCCACCGCATCCTGCTTGGCGCGGGGGAAATCCTCGCCAAAGAAGAGCCGCTCCAGCGATTTCGTCTTGCTGGTGGGAAGATCCTTCCCTTTGGAATCGAAGAAGATGATGTCAGTGAGGTTCTTGTCGAACGGTGATTTCCGTACGTGGATGCCCCCGGCATGTTTCCCGGCTCGCAGTTCCTGGCGGAGGATAGGGATGGAGACGGCCCGGAGGTCGCCCGCATCCACGCCGGCGGACATCAATCCGCACATGATCGCACGGTTCATCATGCGGGAGACATTGTCCGAATCGCGGCTCATCAGGATGGTCTTCCCTTTTCCTGACAGTCCGCCGAATGCCGCGCCGATCTTTGCGCCGAATTCCGGGTTCATTTCGATATTGGAGAGTCCGGTGATGCGGGCATCGGTGAAGAGGTCCTTCAGCCACTTATCCTCCCACACGAGCGATCGTGTCAGCACCGCACCGTCCTCCACTTCCTTCTCCGGCCACAGTTTGATGTTCGGCGCCAGCTTTGCCTCTTTGCCGATGTGACACTTGTCCGAGATGTACACATTATCGCTGATCACCGCCTGATCGCCGATGGTGCACCATTTGGCCACCACGCAGGAGGTCAGTTCCGCCCTTTTGCCGACCTTCGAATCGGACCAGATGACGGAGTTGCGGATGACCGCGCCGTCCTCGATCACGCAGTCATTGCCGATCACCGATTTGATGAGCTTCACGTTCCGGCCGATCCGGCAGTTGCGTCCGATGAGCACTGTTCCCTGGATGTTCTCCGGAGCGGTGTCGAT
>JAVBYA010000143.1 GCA_030824295.1 Bacteroidota bacterium | reverse complement strand
GGAGGAGCAGCGTGGGACACGACCGTCCATGTGGGTCCGGGCGGGAATATGGCCCCGATCGTGATCTCACCGCGCGGCGAGATCTTCACGTGTTCGTACAGCGATCACCGGATCTGGTATTCGGATTCCGCTGCCGACGGTGCATCATACATCAACATGACCGGACCGGGATTTCCCATGTACACATCTGCCAGTGCGTTCGCATGGAGTTCCACAGGGCGGATGTACATCGGCACCAGAGGGACACCACCCAATACCGGGCTCTATTATATCGATGGACCGGTCAATGCGAACAGTACATTCACACCAGTACCGGCGGTCTACATCAACATCACCAAGATGCATTGGGATGCGGAAGGGTATCTGTGGATCTATGGCGGCGGAACCCTGGCCAGAAGCGACTCAGTGCTGACAGCACCCGGAACGGTGACCGGCGTGCCGATGCCGGTGGAACTGGTCTCGTTCACTGCCGTTCGGGATGGAGAACTCATCCGCCTGCACTGGTCCACCGCCGGTGAAAGGGAAAATTATGGATTCGCGGTCGAACGAAGCCCGCTCAGCACGGGAAGCAGCGATGAAGTGTGGGAGACACGCGGGTTCGTGCAGGGGAAAGGAAGTACGAACGCACCGCAGCGCTATTCATTCACGGACAAGGAGGGGGCCGGCAGAGTAAGGTACCGACTGAAACAGATCGACCGGGACGGGGGATACCGGTACTCGCCAACGGTCGAAGTGAGCGGTAATCTCATACCCGGCGGGATGATGCTCGAACAGAACTATCCCAATCCGTTCAATCCTGCAACGACCATCACATTCCATTTACAGCAGGAAGGGCGCACAACGCTGACACTGTTCGATATGCTCGGCAGAGAGACGGCGGTCTTGGTGAACGGTGAACTGCGTCCCGGCTCCCATTCGGTACACTTCAGCGGCAGGAACAGCGCAAGCGGTATCTACATTGCCAGATTGGTGTCGGGTGGGATGGTGCGGACGATACTGATGCATCTGCTGAAATAGCGCGGTGCAGAATGCTGCAGCACAGCTTTCACACCGGCTGTCCGCTTGTCTGTACCGCAGCGGCTGGTCCGCCGGCAGCGGCATTGCGGTTCAGAAGGTATCGATTGATTGCGGTCTTGGTCTCGATATACAGATCCATCAACGCGGCAATGCTGGCAGGGAAATCGGTGAGGTCGTCATTGACGATCCGTGCTTCGATGGTCCTGCACAGTTCGCTCGCTTTTTTCGCTCCCAGCTGAGCGCTGCTTCCCACGAGTGTGTGGATGGAATACCGCATGTCATCCTTCCGCCGTTCGTTATAGGCGTTCAGCAGATGGGTGATATGCTTCGTCACATCATTATCGAAATAATCATTGATGATGGTGCGGTACTCTTCCACCCCGATGTCGAACACATCAAGACTCTCCTCGATGTTGCTCATATCATACAGGTCCTGATTCTCCGGTGACGGAACGGGCGCATCGCCGGGCGTCACCCCGATCTCCGGCCGCACATCCGCCGTGATGGTGTACCAATGCAGCAGCAGCTCGTTCAACTCCTGCTGCTTGAACGGCTTTGTGATATGCCCATCCATCCCCACTGCTTTGCAGCGATCCTTATCGCTTTGGAACGCGTTCGCGGTCATCGCGATGATCGGAATGCGTCTTCCCCCGCGTTCGCTGTTCCGGATCTGCACCGTTGCTTCGAACCCGTCCATCTCCGGCATCTGACAATCCATCAGGATGATGTCGTACTCGGAGTTCTGGAATTCCCGGACAGCCTCGAGTCCGTTGGCCACCATGGTGCCGCGGAAGCCGAGTTTCTCCATCATGCCGAGACAGACCTTCTGGTTGATGTAGTTGTCCTCTGCAATGAGGATGCGGAATGCACTGCGGTCCACCGGAGAAGGAACGGACCGGGTTCCGCCGGCAGCGCGGCCCGAGCGGACCTCCTCACTTGCCGGTACATGCACAGCAGGAACAAAGGGAAGGGTGAACCAGAAGGTGCTGCCTTCGCCGGTCACACTCTCCACACCGATCGTTCCGTGCATCAGTTCAACGAGTTGTTTGGAGATGGCGAGGCCGAGACCGGTCCCGCCATATTTTCGGGAGGTGGAACCGTCCGCCTGCGAGAAGGAGCGGAAGAGATTCTGCTGGATGTTCGCAGGGATGCCGATGCCGGTATCGGAGATCTCGACCCGGACGATCTCGGAGGTCCCTTCCATGACCTTGGTAAGACGGATGGTGACCGAACCCCGTTCAGTGAATTTGATGGCGTTGCCGGTCAGGTTCGTGATCACCTGGCGGACGCGTGTCGGATCACCAAGCAGCAGTGACGTATCTCCGAGACCGTCCTCCACATATAATTGAAGTCCCTTTTCCGTGATACGGTGTTCCAGCAATGCGCCGATCTCGTTCACGATGGCCGGAAGGTCGTACGGGACCTCTTCGATCGTCAGTTTTCCTGCTTCGATCTTGGAGAAGTCGAGGATATCATTGATGATGGAAAGGAGCGAATTCCCGGAATTCTGGATGAGCTTCAGCGTCTTGTTCTGTTCCTGGTCGAGCGGGGACTGCAGCAGGAGTTCCGTCAGCCCAAGGATGCCGTTCAGCGGCGTTCTGATCTCATGGCTCATGTTCGCCACGAATTCGGATTTGAGCTTCGAAGCCGCTTCGACGCGTTGATTGGCGTGCGTCAGTTCCTCTGCCGTTGTGGCCAGGGACGCGGATTGTTCTTCGGCGAGCGACTTGGCGCGGATCAGTTCATGGTTGAAGCGGGTGAGCGCCTCTTCGGACCGTTTCCGTTCAATGGCCTGTGCGATCTGGCGGGCTACGGATTCCAGCAGAACAACGTCATACTCCTGGTATGCCTCTTCGTTCTGCTCATCCTGCAGCACCAGCGCGCCGATGGCCCGATCCTTCAGGATCATCGGCACGGCCAGCCAGCATTTGGCGCTGCGCGCGATGGCGGGGCAGCATTCGGAGATGGTTGCGCCGCGGAGCAGCATAGGACGGCGGGAGATGATCACATTGCGGATGAGCGGCACGGAGGCATCGTCGCCGGGCTGGATACTGATGCCGGGGCGGTCACTGCGCACTGCGAAGGGGATGGAGATGGAACCCAGAGACTCATCGGTCACAGCGATAAGGAAATGAGAGACCGGCAGGACCTTCCGCAGTCCTTCGTCGATGGACCGATAGAGCGTTCTCAGGTCCTCGGCGGTATGGACCGCTTCGGTGATGTGGTACAGTGTCTGTTTGGTCTGCTCGATCTTCTGCTGCTGTTCCATCGCCGAATGGAGTTCGATGGTGCGCTGTTCGACCAGCTGTTCCAGGCTGATGTTCTGATTCCGTGTCTTCCGGAACAGGTCCACCTGGGCGATGCTGATGGCGGTCTTCATCAGGATGACCGTCACCAGGTTCAATTCGACCTCGTTCGGCAGCTGGTCCACATCTTCGATGATGCCGGCGAACATCCCGACCACTTTCGCGCGGGTTCGGAAACAATAGAGCACCGCATAGCGCTGCTCGCAGTGGGTCGGCACGATGACCGGTCTGTTCTGCCGGAGCGCCCAGCCGAAGGTCCCTTCCTGGATGAGCCGGTCGACGCTTTCCTGAACGGTCTCACGGCGCTCGCCGGGCAGCACGGTGTGCATCACGAACTCACGGTCCACATCGTTCGTCAGCAGGAATCCTGCCGCAGAGAAGTGGACCAGTGTGGAAAGACGTTCCTGCGTTGTGCGGAAGATGGAATCATATCCGTCGTCCGCTTCAGAGATGAAATCCACATCGTCCAGAGCGGCGATCTTCTCGAACGATTCGAACATCCAGAGATTGAGCCGTTCCAGATGGGTGATCCGTTCCTGCATTGATTCCGGGTCGCGCGGCAGTTCCATGGTCACTTAGTTGAAGATGAATCCGTTGACGGAATCGTGATATTGTTTCTCGACCGTATCCATGATGTACGGCAGCAGGTCGATGGAGAGACCGGTGGCGGTCCACGCCTCTTCATAGATCGGCGGTACGCCGGTCTCGCCGCTGTTGCCGAGACCCATGGCATGCGCGATGGCATCGGCCACATGGATCACAGAGGTCTCCAGTTTGAACAGGTCCGCCTGTTTCGGCTGATGATGGAAGCCGATGATCTCCTCGTAACATCGCGGAAGCTGCCAGAGACGGATCAGCTCGCCGCCGATGGAGGCATGGTCGTATCCGAGCAGTTCGCGCTCTTCCACGAACAGCGGTTTGCCGCTGCGTGCCGATGCCTGGAAGATCTGCTCCGCTGCTTCCGGCGCTTTCGTGATCAGGATGATGCGGCCGATGTCATGCAGGATGCCGGCCACGAAATACCGTTCGATGTTCGGCTCCTTGAAATATCCGGCGATGCACCGTGCGGCGATACCGCAGGCGATGCTGTGTTTCCAGAACGACTCCACCGTCACATGGTCCTCGGGAATGTCCTTGAACGAACTGATGATGGAGGTCGCAAGCGCAAGGTCGCGCAGCTGCTGTGTGCCGACGATGATCACCGCCCGTGAGATGGTGTCGATCTTCCGCGGGAAGCTGTAGAAAGCACTGTTCACGATCCGCAGCAGCCGGGCGGTCAGACCGGTATCCTTGGAGATGATCGCGCTGATATGACTGGACGAGACCCGCATGTTCCGGATGGCTTCATCCAGTTCGGCGTAGACGACAGGGACGGACGATAGCTTGTCCATACCGGAGATCAGTTTCATGGTATCAACCGGCATTGGAGAGTTCCTCCGTTCGTTGTTTGGCGATCCGGTGTGCAACGTGCCGCATCAACTCGCGGGTGAAGATGCCGCCGCGCGTTCCGGCATTCCGGAAGAGCGCTTCCGTGATGACCTGTGCTTCGGCGATCACGGCCGGATCGATGACCGTTGCGGGGGGAGCCGATTCGCTGATACTTGCTGTTTCAATGGAAACTTCCGAGACACCCCACATCCGCAGAGTGTTGATGGTCCGTTCAGACAGCACCATCCCTTGCTGGAACAGGATGAGTCCATACTGATCGGTGATCGGTTTTTCCAGCACCATGTCCGGTGCCAGGTCTTCCACAAAGAGTTTCGGCATTGTTTACGCCCGTTCGATATGATGTCCATCCATTAAGGTCATATTGTATGCCAAAAAAAACCGGATTATACACTACGAATTGAAGTGTCCATGCTCAGAAAGTGGCGAATATTCGACAGATGCGGGATTTTGATTAGCTTCTCCCGCAGAGTGCCCCGGCCACAGATATTGATCTTCACCAAAATGCTCATCGCGATGATACAGGGTAAAATATACAGGGCACTGTCCGGCATCAAAAAAACCCTTGTTCCTCACCTCTTTTAAAGTGTTTCGAGGCTTTCGTACAGTACACACCATTGTGTAATACCGGCCAAACGGATCTTCCCGGGAGAGCAAATACTCAGGTGAAACGGGAGATAATTTCAGGCACGGTATTTGACCAAAAATGGGTCAATACTCAATGGCACGAGCTGTCACAGCGTTGTGATCGCCGCCATTTCCGGACCATGTCCCCATGGCATCAGTTCCGCTGCGCGGCATTGGGACCCGTGGACCATAGAAGAACGATAGGAGAACACATGAGCTCAATAGCAGTCATCGGATCGAACGGAATGCTCGGATTTGCCGTCACGGAATACTTCACCGACCGGGGCTATGAAGTACGGCAGATCACCCGGAAGGAATTCGATATCATCAGGGATCCGTTCTCCGCATTGGAGCATCACATTCTGGAATGCGACATCGTGGTCAACTGTACCGGTGTGAACGAACCGATGATCGCCGGCAAATCGATCGAGGATGTGCTGAAAGTGAATGCCGTCTTCCCGAGGAACCTGGCATCCTTCTGCAAGCAGATGAACATCAAATGTTTCCATGTGACGACCGACAGTGTCTTCTCCGGGGCGAAGGGTGAATACACCGAAGAGGATGTCATCGATGCCGAAGACATCTACGGACTATCGAAATCCGCCGGTGAACCGCTCAACTGTATGACGCTCCGGACCTCCATTATCGGCGAGAAGCGCGGTCATTCCCGTGCACTCATTGACTGGGCCAGGAGTCAGCGGGGAAGGACCGTGAACGGGTTTGTGAACCATTATTGGAACGGCATCACGACGGTCCATCTGGCGGAAGTGATCGAGAAGATCCTGGACAACGAGATCTATACTGAAGGGGTCTTCCACCTCTTCTCGCCGAATTCGGTCTCCCAAAAGGAACTGCTGGAAGCATTGGATGAGGTCTATGAGCTGAACCTGACGATCCAGCCGTCCGAAGCTCCGCAGTTCCGCGACCGTACGCTTGCCAGCGTGTATACTCTCAGCGTCCATCTCTGCACGAAGACCATCCTGATGCAGCTGTATGAGATGAAGGAGTTCTTCGAGATGAGCACCACTCCGGTACTCGTTCATTAACATTGCGGTCCGGTCGAAGGACCGGCCGACCTCGCAATCACGTTCCATCGGAAGTCACGCTGATCCAGCGTGACTTTTTTTTGTCCTGTCCTGCCGCTGCTCTCCGCCCCGATCCTGCGCATTTAAAACAAGAGTGCACGGCCCTTTCGGACCGTGCACTTTTGGTGTTCGGGAACTGTTGCTGCGATGGATCACTTCATCAGCATCAATTTCTTCACTGATTGGAACTTGTCACCGCGTTCCGAGGTTGCGCTGATCTTGTAGAAGTAGACGCCCGAACCGAAGTTCGAAGCATTCCATTCCACCTGATGGTAACCGACGGCTTTGTTTCCGCTGAACAATGTTGCCACTTTCTGACCGAGGATATTGAAGATCTCGATATCCACACGGCTGCTGTTCGGCAGAGCAAATTCGATCGTTGTGGTCGGGTTGAAGGGGTTCGGATAGTTCTGTGACAGTGCGTAATCCGTCACGACCGCATTCCCTAACCGGGTCACTTCGATCTTGCCCAGCGTGGAGCTGGTGACCAGTGTGTTCAGTTCTTTATCGCTCAGCGACAGTTTCGGGAACGAAATGCTGCTGCTGCTTCCGCGTTTTGCCTCTTTGGACACCACGAATTTCAGGTACAGGACCGTTCCTTCTTTCGTGATCGCATCGCGTGTTCCGGCAAGGTCGGTCGTGGAGAAGGTCAGAAGACCGGTCTTGGGTGAATAGTTGGAGACGATGACCCATCCTTTTTTGGAGGGGAACGCCGGTCCTTCTTTCACGCCGGCGAAGGAAGAGAACATTCCTTTGTCGACCTTCACGGATGCCGAGAATGCCATCAGGGATTTTCCGTTGAGACGGACATCCACCGGGACGTAGACGGTATCGCCTGCTTTTGTCTGCATCAGTTCCGGAACGGCACAGATGACGGGTGTAACATTCGATTTGTTCAGGGTACGGTCTGCCGGAGCGGTAAGGTTCGGGAACGAGAAGTTCACGTCACCGCGGAGCACGCCAAGGAAATCCTTCCCGGTGAACACTTCACCGGCGTCAAGGGTCGCTTCGATCTCGGGAACGAGCGCTTCGCGCACATCGCTGTCGTAGGTCGCTGCATCCTGTGCTTCCACCGAAGCGGTCGTGAAGAATGACCAGCGTTTCAATCCGAGGTCCGGATTGTTGGTGTACCATGCTGCACCGTTGTTGATGTCCATGATGGACAGTGCGTCGATGGAGTTGACGACACCGTCTTCATTCACATCGGCTGCGATGCGCTGACGGGTGGTATAGGTCGCTGAATCGGGATCATCGAATGTGACGGCAAATGCTGCTGCTGCATCGGTGGCGTCGATCACGCCGGTGAAGTCGACCGTTTCCTGGTCATCCTCATCGGACAGCATATCTTTCGGCCATGCATCGTAGCTCGGTGCATAACTGATCGGATTGCCTGCTTCCACCTGGATGATCTTGTAGACACCGGCGGCGCGGCCTTCTGCTGCACCAACACCGACGATCTGGGAGTTCACATGTGCTGCACCTTCCACATCGCTCGTATCGACATAATGCACCCAGTCTTCACCGGAGAGGTTGTAGATCAGGGTATCCTCGGCCTGGTAGAAGTACTTCACCGAGCCGGTGATGGAGGTGAGGATCTTCACGTTCGCCGAAGCAGTGTACTCAACGGAGGCACTCGGGATCGCCAATGCTTTTTCATCGGCAACCGCAGGTGTCAGCGGGATGGTCAACGTCTTTGTGGCACCGGCATGGGTCGCGGTGGTATCCACGGAGAAGCTGATGTTCAGCACGCATTCCGATACTGCATCAGAAACGGTCGGTGCGAACGCGGAGATGATGATATACGAGGAGTTGTCATCGGTGCCGGTCTCGGTCTTGGCACTCTGGATCGTCCATCCGGTAACATCCTGATCATCGGCATCTTTCAGCGTCAGGATCGGACTGTCATCGGACGTATCGACATCGATCGTCATGTAGTTGTCATTGTATTTCAC
>JAVBYA010000044.1 GCA_030824295.1 Bacteroidota bacterium | reverse complement strand
ATAGTCAATGCGCGGAACAGCGGAGTTTCAAGACATGCCGAGCGAATCCGGACATTCTTCTCGGTGATCGGTCCTGCCCTGGTCCGCTTGCGCTTTTTTGATTGCTACGGCCATCTGCCCGGCGGCTGCCGCTCGCCGGGCTCTCTTCAATGCGGACACCATCGTCGTCACACACCGAACTGCTGCAGATGATGGTCCAGATGTTTGTAGGTGGATGTTCCCCACTCTGCCGGTGTGAACGGACCGAAGAAGGAATGTGCCTGCTTTGTACATTTCGCTTCTCCCCCTTCGGAGAACTGGCGCACCAAACGGAGCAGCTGCTCCTTCTCCCGTTCGAACTCCTTCTCGTCCACCATCACAAAGAGCGGATGGGTAGGACTGTTCCTGCGGAGCGGTCTCTCGCCGAGATATCCCGCGCGGAAGATCGGACCGAGGATCCGTCCGATGAGCAGCCGCTTGGTGATCAACTGGTCCGTAACGACCTTCATCGTCTCGTTGCAGTGCGCCAGCATCTGGCCAACATCCATTTTTCCCCACACTCGTTGTGTCGCGGGAGTGAGAGTGTTGATGCGTGTGAGGATCTCGCTGAGCACTGCAGAATCGTACATTGATTTCATTGTTTTTCTCTTTTCTAAGTACCGCAGATGATACTGTTATTGTCCGATGTTCAAATCTTTAGATACTATCTCAAAATCAAACCACACAGTCATTTCGAACGAGCCTTGCTGTTTTTCCATGGAAGCGCAGTGAGAAATCTGAGCGTACTATCAGATTTCTCATCCCGCAATCAGGAAAAATCCCAGCGGGATTCGAAATGACAATCAGAAAAACTAATTTTTAAATGGCCTCTAGGAGTTTTTTTGGTGTGAATCGATATTTGGCAACCTTCATGTGGATGTTCTATTCTTTTCGATCCACCATCCCCACAGCACGAAGAGCCACATGGCATGTCCGGCATAGGCGATCATCTCCGTTCCGGGCGGCGGCGGACCGAACAGATTCCCGACATGCATCACCGCCAGGAAGATGAGCAGCGACCAGAGGGCGACCGTGCCGGTCCTGTTCGTACTCTTCGTGGCCGTCAGATAGATGTACGCTCCTGCGGCAAAGAGACCGAACTCCACGATGATCGTACCGGCAAGACTGTTCCACAGACCGAAGCCGAACATCATCGAATCGTTGCCGAGCAGCGGCAGGTCCGGACGGTGCGTGAGCAGGTCCAGCAGCCAATGACTGAACACGACGAGCGCCACGACAACGGCGGACCGGCCGATCTTCGTGCGGTAGTAATAGAGCGTACCGAACAGCACGGACCAGCCGAGGGCGCCGACCAGACTGTGGGTGATGGGATAATCATAGAAATCGAGCGGCGTTACCACCGTGTTGCCCGGATCGATGCGGACATGCTCCCACCCCAGCAGCAGGAAGAGGGGCCAGAGCAGGTCCACCAATTGTGATGCCGCGATGAGTGCGGCGAGCGATGTCTTCGGCGCTGCTTTCTTCGCTGCGAGCGCAACAGCAAAATGTCCGATGAACATGACGGTCCTCCTTCTGTTCGGTCAAAAAAAAATCCCCGGAGGATTCCCCGGGGATGGATGATGTCAGTGCAGACTGTTTCAGTCCTTATCGTGTGCAGCGTCATTCTCCATGAACGCCTGGAGCTTCTCACCCAGCCAACCGCCGATGAGCGACAACACGAAACCGGCGGCGAGTTCTTCCACCACATAGATGGACTCTTCCGCCATGAGCAGATTGAAGGAGTAGAGGAACGCTGCGTTGAGGATCACGCTGAGCACGCCGGCGATACCGGCTTCCATGATGGTGACGCCCGGCGAGAAGTAACCGACCAGCAGTCCGGCAAAGAGGAAGCTGGCGCTGAGCGCAAGCAGGATGCCGACCACGCCGAACTTGAGCAGCGCGAATCCGCCGATGACAAAGAAAGCGTTGAAGATGAAGGCGATAACGGTGCCGGCGATGATCCAGCCCCACTGCAGTCCGCCTTTCTTATCCGCTTCCAGTTCCTTCACCAGTTCTTCCGGGGTGATCTGGATCTGTTCTCCGACCCAGCCGCCGAGCAGACCGAGCAGAAGACCTAACACTGCCGCAATGCCGAGCTCTACGGTCGTGAAGGTGAAACCGAACCCGCTGGACAGGATCAGTCCGGTGATCAACAGCGTAACGAAACCGCCGATCGCCGGTTCTTTGAGCGTATACCCTTCGGACTTATAGCCGATGATGATGCCCATGACCACCAGTCCCAGCAGCGACATGTAGGTGGGAATGAGCGGGATGTGGAACGTCTTGGCGACCATCAGATACAATGAAAGGCAGAGCGCCGTTCCGGCGAGGATACCGGCAACGATCCACTTCCATTCCAAACCTCCCTTGGATGCGGTGGCTTCTGTCGACATGAAAAACTCCTGTAGTTGTTGTGATGTGGTGGGAAATAACTGCGGGAATTTCCGCAATTCCGTTTACAAAGTCAAGGAACGAAACGGCAACAGCGCGCGTCAGAGATCGCCGGCATCGACCATCTGCATCAGGTCCTCGATCTCGCCGAAGCTCCAGTTCACTTTGTTGCAGAGGATGATGATGGTCGTGTGATCGGTCAGACGGCGGACGAAGAGGGAATTGTACCCGCGCCACCATCCGCCGTGGTAGACAATGCGGCTGCCGTCGGAGAGCGTGTCCAGACGGAATCCGTAGCCGTAATTATTGTCCCGCTTGTAATCGTAGCTGGACGGCGTGAACGCTTCTTCGAGTGTGGATTGTTTCACCAGCTTGTCGGAATAGAGCGCCTGGTCCCACAGGAACATATCCTCCACCGTCGAAAAGATCCCCTTGTCCCCGGTGACCCCGTCCAGAAAATCGATCGGCGCCTTCCGTCGGTTCTTGTTGTATCCTTTGGTCTCGTATTCCAGCGTCTTGCGGTTGCGCGGATTGTAGACGAAGGTGCTCTGCATGTTCAGCGGCTGGAAGATGTTCTGCTCCATGAACTCGTCGAACGGCAGTCCGGAGATCCGCTCCACGATCAATGCCAGCATCGCATACCCGGTATTGCTGTACTTGTACCGCCGGTCCGGCAGGTATTCCGGACGCGGTTTGTATTTGACCATCTGCGCCAGCACCTGCTCGTTGGTCATATATTCCCCTTTCTTCTTCCAGTATTTACCGGAGAAGTACATATAGTTCGGGAGACCGGAGCGGTGGGAAAGCAGCTGCTTGATGGTGATATTCTTATAGGGGAATTCGGGAAGGAATTTCTGCACAGTGTCGGTATACTCCAGTTTCCCCTGTTCCTGCAGCATCATGATGGCAACGGCGGTGAACTGCTTGGATACGGAAGCGATCTGGAAGACCGACTTGATATTGAGCGGTTCGCGGGTCTTCAGGTCCGAATATCCGAAAGAGCTTTTATAGATGGCCGTCCCCTGCATTCCCACCAGCACATTGCCGTTGAAGCCTTTCCGGCGGGCGACGTCGTTGAACAGCGAATCGAACCGCTCGGCGATGACAACGGAACGGGGAATGGCGGTCGGAGAAAGGTCGGTCGAAACCGCAGGGGATCCCTTGTCGGAAAAGAAGGGAAATGCGGATAATTGAAGAAGAACAAGCAGAAACAACTGAGCCATCGACCTCTCGTTAGGACATGATAAAGAAAGGCATCCCGTGACAGGATGCCTCTACAAAAATACACATCCCGGCGGTGGAAAACAAATCGGCACCCCGAATATCCCGTATTTAAGGTACTCTATAAGACGTCTGTTCTCGTGGAAGCATTCCTGCTTACTATTATAGTGAGACCTCTGAAATATTTAAAGTAGAGTCATTGCGAGCCGCCCTGAGCGAAGTCGAAGGGTGGCGAAGCAATCTTGATTTTACTAGAGGTCATCTCAAAAACCCAGTATCGTTGTTGTGCTGAGCGTAGTCGAAGCACAATTCATGCGAAATGTCGCACTTCGACTACGCTCAGTGCGACTTCGTTGACCTATATTCCATTTTTGAGATGACTTCCAGAACTCATCAATCATTAATCCGTCACGGCGCCGAGCGAACTGGTCGAGACGAGCTTCGCATACTTCGCCATCACACCGCGGTCGTAACGGATGGGACGCGGGGTCCACGCCGCTCTGCGACGCGCGATCTCCGTATCGTCCACATTCAGCGTGAGCAGATTCTTCGTGGCATCGATCGTGACGCTGTCCCCTTCGTGGATGAGCGCGATCGTACCGCCGACCGCCGCTTCGGGAGCAACATGCCCCACGACCATGCCGTACGTTCCGCCGGAGAACCGTCCGTCCGTAACGAGCCCGACCTTATCGCCGAGTCCCGCACCGATGATGGCGGAGGTCGGCGCGAGCATCTCGCGCATGCCGGGTCCCCCTTTCGGTCCTTCGTACCGGATCACCACCACATCGCCGGCGGCGATGCGCCGCTGGGTGATCGCCTCCATCGCAAGCTCTTCGGAATCGAACACGCGCGCCGGTCCGGTGATGCTCGGCTGTTTCACGCCGGTCACTTTCGCCACCGCCCCTTCCGTTGCCAGGTTCCCTTTCAGGATGACGAGATGTCCCTCTTTATAGAGCGGTGCGTTGAAGGGATGGATCACGGACTGGTCCGCGCGCGGTTCGGCAGGGACGTCCTTCAGTACTTCGGCGATCGTCTCGCCGGTCACGGTCATGCAGTCCCCGTGCAGCAGTCCGTTCACCAGCAGCATCTTCATCACCTGCGGCACGCCGCCGGCCTTGTGGAAATCGACCACGAGATACTTCCCGCTCGGCTTCAGGTCGCACAGCACCGGTACCTTCTTGCGCAGCGTTTCGAAATCGTCGATGGTGAGCGGTACCTTCGCCGCATGCGCGATCGCCAGAAAGTGGAGCACCGCATTCGTCGAGCCGCCGATGGCGTTGATGACGGTGATGGCGTTCTCGATCGACTTGCGCGTGATAATGTCGAGCGGACGGATGTTCTTCTTCAATGCACCCATCAGTACGCGGCCAGACTCCTGCGCGCTCTGCGCTTTCTCTGCATCCTCGGCGGACATGGTGGAGGAATACATCAGGCTCATGCCCATCGCTTCGAACGCGGAGGACATCGTGTTCGCGGTGTACATACCGCCGCACGAGCCGGCGCCCGGACAGGAGAAGCATTCCACTTCTTTCAATTCTTCTGCGGTGATCTTCCCCGCGCTGTACTGTCCCACCGCTTCGAACGCGCTGACGATGTTCAGGTCCCGCCCGTCCTTCGGATGGTGTCCCGGTTTGATGGTGCCGCCGTACACGTACACGGCAGGGATGTTCATGCGCGCCATGGCGATCATCCCGCCCGGCATGTTCTTGTCGCAGCCGCCAACGGCGATCACACCGTCCATGCATTGCGCGTTGCACGCGGTCTCGATGGAATCCGCGATCACTTCGCGCGACACGAGCGAGAACTTCATCCCTTCCGTTCCCATCGCGATGCCGTCGCTGGCGGTGATGGTGCCGAAACTCTGCGGCATCCCTCCCGCTTCACGGATCCCCCGTTCTGCGGCCGCGGTCAATTCGTTGAGTCCCATATTGCACGGCGTGATGGTGGAGAAACCGTTCGCCACACCGACGATCGGTTTCTCGAAATCGTTGTCGCCGAACCCCACAGCGCGGAGCATGGCGCGGTTGGGCGTCCGGTTGGTTCCCTGGGTGATGGTCCTGCTGCGTTCGTTATTCATGGTCAAGGGGTTAAGTGGCGGGTTGGACAATGTTATTTTATTATAGAATGTAGCCTTTTTTGCCCGAAATTCAACGGTTTGGAGTATGGGGAAAAAATAATTTGCATCAGGTATAGGAAAAGTGGATTGTGCAATGTATCTTTCACACGTCAATTAACAGTACACCGTAATAGCTCCTTCGGGAGCCTTCTGCTCAGTAACGTTGCTAAGAGCCGCTTGTTTTACAGTTTGATGGATCGTTATTCCTGTTCTTCCAGAACACACCATCATATCGAGAAACCGCTTTTGCAGTTTAAAGCGAACGTAAGTTAGCTGGTATTCTCGGGGTACACCAGTCCGGAGGTCTTTGCCGGACAACATATAATGAAAGGATGTGTTCCATGGAAAAAGGAACAGTCAAATGGTTCAACGGAACCAAAGGTTTTGGTTTCATCTCCCGCCCGAACGGCGAAGATGTATTCGTGCACTTCAAAGCGATCGTCGGCGAAGGGTACAAAAACCTTAACGAAGGCGACAAAGTCGAATTCGACGTTGAACAGGGTCCGAAAGGACTGCAGGCTGCAAACGTTCGTACCATCGGTTGATACGAATCTGTTGCTTGAACAGTGCACCCCGCCTCGCGCGGGGTGTTCTGTTTTAAAGCAGCGCCGTCCGCCCCGCCGCACTATCGTTGACTTTCACCCTCGATTTTGGTAACCTCTACCGGGGAAAACATCACCGCACGCATTCACTCCGCACATCCAATGACATCACTCGACGAACACATACAAGCGATCCGTCATGCACAGACGGAAGAGATCGCATCGCTCTCCCGATTACCGAACAGCGCCATCCTGACGAACGGTCGACGTACCGTCATGCACAAGGACAGTACGGTGTACCGGTTCGAGATCGCGGAGAACTATCCGTTCGTCCCCTCCATGACCGTTCGGTGCGCCGTCGGCACCGTTGTCCGTTTCTCCTTCTCCGCCGTCGTTGCCGATGTGCAGAGCCAGTTCCTCTCACTCCTCTTCCCGTTCAATGCCGGGGAGAACATCCCTGAACTCCATTGCACCTGGGACCCGGCGGAGAACGCCGCGCAGCGGAATGCACTGTGGGCAACGGTGACACCCGGTCCGATCGCCGCATCACTGTTCGCACGGAAATTCCCGGACAACGCGCTGCCGGCATCCAAAGAACCGATCTTCCCTTCCACCTTCAGTGTACCGCAGCAGCAGGCGATCCGCCAGTCGATGCACCGGCGGATCTCGTTCGTCATCGGCGAACGGAAACGCGGCAAGACCGGCGTCGCCGCATCGCTCGTGCTGAATGGACTCCGCGAAGGGAAGCGCGTACTCTACATCGGCGGCTCGTCCGGCAGTCTGCACGGACTCCTCAAAGAGACCGCGGAAGTGAATCCCGTTGCCGTGGAAGAATCGTTCACCGTGTACAACGAAGGACTCATGCTCCGCTCGGAACACTCCGCGGAGTTCTTTCCCGCGGCATCCGAACTGACGCAGGAGCAGCGCACCGGACTGACGAAGCTCTTCGCCATCATCAACGCCGAACATGAATATCTGCGCATCCACCAGCTGCAGGAGAAACTGCGGGAGAAACAGCAGCAGATCAATGATGCCGCGGCGGAACTGCAGAGCGCGAAGGAAGAACTGAACAGGATGCAGAACGCCTCCATGATCGAACGGATGCGGACCGGGAAGAAAGCGGTGGAAGAACTGCAGAATGCCGTGCGCGACAAGACCGCACTGCTGGACCGGCTGAAGGGGCATATCACCGTCATCACCAAAGAATCGTTCCGGACGGAGACCGCTCTCCCCGTTCCGATGCGCGACAAGAAGAGCTACGAAGCATTCGCCGCGACCACCTTCCCGGCGCCGGACCGCAATGCGATGCTCACGCAGGCGCACGCGCGCGCCTGTTTCGCAACAGTCGCGGACGATGCGGTCACGCTGCCGCCCGCGCTCCTCTCGTCGTTCGACATCGTCTGCATCGATGATGCGCACGCGCTGGGACTCGACCAATTCTTCCTCTTCGCCTCGCTGGCGAAGGAACGCTGCTTCATCCTCGCCGACGTCACGGAACAGCCGCCGCAGTCGGTCAATCAGCTGGAAGCGGCCCGGATGTGGCTGCAGAAGAACTACTTTGCCTATTATCAGAACGAGGACAGCGAGTACTACCGCTTCATGACCAATCTTCTTCCGTACGATGTGGTGAGCGAACTGACACTGCCGGAGGATGCCGTGAACATCTTCGAAGCGGTGCTGCTGGCCGCATTGGAGAAGACGCCGGTCCCGCAGGGAGCGAAAGGACGCATCTTCATCGTCAATACTGAGGAGCTCCGTTCCGTCTCCGCGCAGTACATCGGCAAGAAGAAGATCCTGCCGTACAACGAACTCTCCGCACGGCGGGCGGCGGACTGCGTGAAGCATGCGCTGATGAACGGCACGACCGCCGCGTCGGACGTTCTTGTCGTCTCACCGCCGAGCGGACAGACCCTCTATCTGCGCGAATACCTGAAAGCGCACCAGCTGGGGAATGTGGAGATCGCGCCGCTCGGTTCCATCCGTCTCTGCTCCAAGCGGGCCGTGGTGTTCGATCTGACCGTGGCCGGCATCGACTTCACCCTGCGTGCGCTGGACGACCGGAAGAGCGGCCTGGTCCATGTGGCCGACACGTTCAACACCCTCTTCTCCACCGTTACGGACGATCTGTACATCGTGGCGGATATGGCGCACTTCC
>JAVBYA010000207.1 GCA_030824295.1 Bacteroidota bacterium | reverse complement strand
GAACGTCCCCTATTCATCTTATTTTCGAGCAATTCCCCGTTTCACTTCTAAGAGAAGTCTAATTATTCGAATTGTCGAAAACAAACAGATTTCAACATTTTGTTACCCATCTCCGTATCTATTAAAGTTTATTGTATTGACATTCCTCCCCGCCTATGGTATTTTTCACCCGTCAATCATTTACCAACGGGGGAACATTCATCATGAAAAAAATTTACGCGCTGCTGCTCATCATCGTAGCCTTGGCACTCGCCGGCTGCGAAACGCCGAGCGAACCGATCGCAGATCAAAACGCTCAGTCCGCAACCAGCACTTCCACGCGGATGGCCAAAGGAAGCAACGGTCGGAACTATGACGGCAACAAACATGGCGGCGATAACTGCGACCGCAATGGCGACCACGATGATGACGATTGCGACGGCGATCATGACGGTGATGATGATGATGATGATCATGACGGTGATGACCATGACGGCGACCATGATGATGATGACAATTGCGGCGGCGGCGGAAGCGGAACATGCGATGAGGATGGTGTCGTGACACTCTGGGCCGGGAAGAAATACAACGCCGGCAGCGTCACGGTGACCGAAGACGCGAACAATCTTTATGTGAAATACACCGTCACCGGTTCGTGGAAATTGAAAGAGACGCACCTGGATGTCGCAACATCAAAATATATCAAACGCGGATCCCCGGGTCAGTATGATTATCATTCAACACATGCGAACGGAGTAACTACACATACCTATACCGTTCCGAAGACATGGGCCCCCGGAACAGCGGTCCACTTCCTTGCGCATGCAGTCGTGGGCAAATATTCCGGAAACCGCTGCAGCTCGACCGAGACCGCATACGGCGGAACGGTCGTTTCTCCCCGGTACGGTTCGTGGTTCGCAACATTCTGCTACGGCATCGAGGATACACCGCCGCCCCCGCCGACCTATTCCGTCAACGGTGTCGCTTTCGTTGACGCAAATTCCAACGGTACGCAGGAACCGGGTGAAGCCGGCCTTGCCAACGTGTCCGTCTCCCTCACCGGCGGCGGCTCTGTGCTGACCGATGCTAATGGAGCATACAGTTTCTCCGGTCTTACCTCCGGATCCTACACCGTCACGGCTGCATCTGTGACCGGGTACACGATGTCCACGTCCGCAACAGCGAACGTCACGATCACGTCCTCCAGCGTCACGGCAGTCTTCGGCTACGTGCTGATCCCGCCGCCGCCGACCTACAGCATCACCGGAGTCGTGTACTTCGATGTGAACGGCAATGCGGTCCGCGATCTGGGCGAGAATGGTGCTTCCGGAATCACCATCACCCTGAATGGTTCGACCAACGCGGTGACCGATGCAAACGGAGCCTATTCATTCGGCGGCCTTGCTCCCGGCACCTATTCGGTGACCGCTGTCATGCCGAGCAACTATGCCACAACCACCGTCGGGACCGCGAATGTCACGATCACTGCAGCGAATGTTACCGTGCTGTTCGGAGTGATTGAAACCGGCGGACCGCTCTCTACAAAGAGCGTGAACGCACGGGATTAAAACCCGCTTCGCATACGGAACGATCAACACTCCAGGGCCGTGCGGCATACCGCGCGGCCCTGGTCGTTTTAAAGAAGTCCCGAACGGACAATATCTTCCGACCTCTCTGAGCAAGGCAATTCTCTTGAATCTTTCCTCCGGTGTCCGCATCCTTCATGCACTATGGACATCCGACCGATCACCATCCTTCTGCTGACAGCCGCTGTATTTGCAGCAGCTCAGCCTTCCACCGTTCTGTACCGGGAATCGTTCGACACAGCCGCTCCGCCACAGCTCACGGCGGGATGGACGACCAGCACTGCGCGCAACCCTTCCGGCGATTTCGTGACATCCGCATCTGCACCCCGCTCCGGTTCATCGCCGCATTGTCTGAGTGCGACCGATGCACGGGTGCATCAATGGGCGGCAACGCCGCCGGTCTCTTTTACCGGACGTGTCGTGGATTCCATCGAGTTCTATGAACGACGGACCAGTACGTTCACTGCCGGAGTCCTCTTGGAGGCATCCGTCGGCAGCGATACGCTTTTCCCCGTCCGGCTCACCGACACGCTGTATTTGACAACGGGAAACAACGGTACATATCTCCGCCGCACCGCTCCTCTCCCTGATTCATTCAGCGGAAAGGAGAATATCCGGTTCCGCTGGCGGTCGGTCGGGAACCCGTCAGGCGGGGGAACAGCAGTGCTGCGCATCGAGGATGTGCGGATCACCGTGCGGCGGGTGACGGATCTTGGGCTCTCGACGTTTCGCTCCTTGAATGCGACTCCGCGCGAAGGCGATGATGTCACACTGGTCATCTCGGTGGTCAACCGTGCCATGGCCGGAACATTCACCGGAAGCATCGAACTGGTCGACTCGGTACGGCACATTATGACGGTCCCGTTCGATCAGACGCTGGCTGCGCAGGATTCGGTGACCATCGCACTGACCATCCCCTCGATCCGCGCAGGACGACATGCATGCACCGCCCGGCTGACGCTCGCCGGCGATGAGGATACGCTGAACAACAGCATCGGTATGGTGTTGACCGCCGGCATGCGGAGCAGCAGCGTGCTCATCAACGAGTTCATGTATACTCCCGCGGCCGGGATGCCGGAATGGGTCGAACTCGTGAACCCGGGGGACGATACGCTCGCTCTTGCCGGCTGGCGGCTTTCGGATGCCGGTTCCACAAAAGCGGTGCTGAGCGGGAACGGCAGCATCGACCCGCGGGGATACGGGATCGTCACCACCGATACGAATACGTTCCGGTCGTTCTTCGACATTACCGCGCCGCTCTTCCAGGCATCGTTCTCCGCGCTGAACAACAGCGGCGATGCGGTGGTTCTGTACGACCGCTACGGTGCGATGATCGACAGTCTCTCCTATCGCTCCACATGGGGAGGCGGCACTGGAAGATCGTTGGAGCGGATCGACACGGCATTCCGTTCCGCCGACTCGGCGACCTGGTCCGCTTCGCGCCACCCGGAAGGATCCACGCCGGGCGAAGTGAATTCGGTCACGCGGAAGCGGACCGATGCTGCGCTCCGCTCACTGCATGTCGCTCCGGTACTGCCGGTGACCGGCGCGCCGGCGGTGATCACTGTAACGGTGCTCAATGCGGGAAGGGAGATGCTCACCGGCGCATCGGTCCGCCTGCTACTGAACGGTACGGTCTCCGGCGAGCGGTCCATTGCGGATCTTGCGTCCGGAGATTCGTCTGTCATTGAATTTGTGCTGAATGGTCTGGAGCAAAGAGAGTACCGGTGCGCCGCGGTCATCGGCGCTGCGGGGGACGGCGATGCATCCAACGATACGCTTGCGATGGAGTTCACGGTCGGCGTACCTGCGGCTTCTGTGATCGTCACCGAAGTGATGTCCGCACCGCCGGAAGGGATGCCGGAATGGATCGAGCTTTATAATAGAGCGTCCACTCCAATCGATCTTGCCGGTTGGACGATCGCCGACAACGGCAGTACCAACGCACCGCTCGGTACAGCGCCGATGACCGTCGCCGCGGGTTCGTACATCATCATCACGACCGATCCGCTCCAGTTCTTCGCCTCTTATCCTGCGATGCCGGAAACGGTCCTGGTCATCGCGGCGGCTGTGCCGTCCCTGAACAATACCACACCCGATGCCGTTGTGCTCCGGGACGGCACGCGGCGCACCATGGATTCGCTCCGCTACCAGCCGCAGTGGCTCGTGCAGCCCGGCCATTCCCTGCAGCGGTACGACCGGGACGACCTCACTTCCGATTCGCTCAACTGGCGCTCGGACCTTCCAAGTCCCGGCACGGAGAACCCCTCCGGTCGAAAAGAACAGGATGCGGGATTCCGCTCCTTCACCGCTGAACGGTCCGGTGATGTTCTTCGTCTGCACGCGACTGTGACGAACCATGGAAGATCCATGATGGAGAATGTCGTGGTCCGTTTCTTTTACGATGCGGACAAGGACAGTCTCCCCGTGTCCGATGAGGCGATCGCTTCCTTCCCTCTTCCCTCGTTGGCGCCGCTGGATTCTTCTTTCGCGCGTTTCGACTGGAACCTCACTCGACCCGGTCTGGGCCGCTTCTTCGCCCGGATCGACCACGACGCGGACCAGCAGCCGCTGAACGACATAGCGGTCACATCGTCCTCCCTCCGGTTCCCCGTCCGGACGATGATCATCAACGAGATCCTGTTCGAACCGAGGACGAACAAGAGCGAATTCGTTGAACTGCTCAACCGCTCGGCGGATACTGTTGACATCGACGGATGGAAATTAATGGACCAGCCCTCCTCTTCCGGCAGCAGAACGGAGATCACACTGTCCCGCGCTCTCCGCAGGATACCGCCCGGCGGATTCGTGCTGATCGCTTCCGACTCGTCCATATATTCAGAGCTCCCGCCAAATTTGGATTCGCTCGTTCTCTTCGCACCGTCCCTGAGTCTCAGCAACAGCGGCGAGGAGCTCGTTCTTGTCGATCTGACCGGCGCCGTGATCGATTCCGTACGGTATGTGCCGGAGTGGCATCTCCGGACACTGTCCACCGCCGGACGTTCGCTCGAACGGATCGATCCGAACGGACGGTCCGAAGAGCCGCGCAATTGGAGCTCATCCGTTTCTCCGCTCCTCTCCACACCGCTCAAGCAGAACAGTATCGAGCTCCGCACGACGGTCACGTCCTCCGCCCTCACTCTGCAGCCCAATCCCTTCTCACCGGACCAGGACGGGCATGAGGATTTCCTTTCCATCGGCTATTCGCTTCCCGGAAGCAGCGTCACCATCCGCCTGCGAATCTATGACGTATCCGGACGGCTCATCCGCACGCTCGCACAGAACGAGCCTTCCGCTCCTGTTGGGTCGTTGATCTGGGACGGCAGAGACGACCAGGGACACCGCGTGCGTATCGGTCCCTACATCATCCTGCTGGAAGCTCTGGACAATCTCGGCGGGACCGCCGCTGCCATGAAAGGGGTCGCCGTTGCTGCGCGAAAACTGCGCTGATACGCTACCCGGTTGTCCGTGATTAGACTTCTCTCATTAGACCTTTCTAAATGGCAATCGGATCCTTGTTTGAGCAATTTGCTCACAGTCGGATATGCATCACCTCTCCGGTTCCCATCAGAAATTGTTGCCTGAACGGTGGACCGCAGACTGTCGCTTCAGGGGAAGCGCAGTTTACGGTCCTCGTTCCAGGCGATATACCAGAACCTCCCTGCACCCCTCTCTCGCACGATAGACTTCAGCAGAATTGCAATCTTGCACTTCTCCGCATTTCTTGTATCTATCATATATGCCTGTCAAAGAATTCTTCACCCGGGAATACGAAAATATCTTCCGTTTCCACCGCTGCGGTGCCGGCGGACTTGCGGTCGCGTCCGAACTGACGGAATTGGTCGATGCAACACTGACGAAACTGTGGAACGAGCTGCCGGAGCCGTCGCGGGACAGCTTCGCCGTTGTGGCGCTGGGAGGTTACGGCCGGTGCGAGATGGCCCCGCACAGCGATGTGGATGTGATGGTGCTGTTCGGGAATGAGAAGCAGAGAACGGACCATGCCGCAACGGCGCAGAAATTCCTCCACTCACTCTGGAACCTTGGGTTCGACGTCGGTCACTCCGTCCGCACCATCGCGGATTGTCTGAATCTCTATCAGACCGATGTGGATGTCTGGGCATCGGTGCTGGAAAGCCGGTACATCTGCGGCAACAGCGCCGTCATGTCCGAATACACCGAGCGGTTCCTCGGCGCGGTGGCACAGCGGAAGGACCGGAAGTTCATTTCCGCCGTGATCGCCGGTGTGGATGAGCGGCACCGGAAGTACGAGCACTCCGTGAAACTGCTGGAACCGAATGTGAAGAACTGCGCCGGCGGTATCCGTGATCTGCATTCGCTCGTTTGGATCCACCGTTCGGCGGATACGGCATGCTTCACCGACACACCGTTCCGTTCTTTCGGGTCCGGCTGCATGGCCTTGTTCGATCATCTTGCCACGACCGGCGTCGTCTCGGACGGCGAACGGAATGATTGCGCACGCGCCTTCGACGGCATCCTCCGTCTGCGGAACGAACTGCATTATCTCTCCGGTGTGCAGAACGACGTGATGGAGTTCGCCAAACAGCGGGACGTTGCCCATCATCTCGGATATAAGCGTCCCACGCCGATGGAATCGGTCGAACAATGCATGCGTGAGTATTTCCTGCACGCCAGGACGATCCACCGGCTGAACAAACGGCTCGTCGATCTCTTCCGCAGCGGCACGGCAGCTTCCTTCTGGTCGATCCGTCGCGAAGAGGTGCTGGATACGAATTTCAAGATCGGTGAACGACAGCTCCGTGCCCGCACCTCTCCCCCGACGCTTGCCTCACCGGCAGATGCGGTACGGAGTTATTATTGGTGCGGTTTTCACACCGTGGAACCGTCACCGGAGCTGCACTCATACCTTCATGCACTCACACGGAACGAGCAGTACTTCCGGAGTGATGATCCGGCTGCCGCCGCCGCACTGATGGAGATCCTCCGCCTTCCCTCCGGCGTGGCCGCTACGCTCCAAATGATGAACGACAACGACGTTCTGGGCGCACTCATCCCGGAATGGGGGCGCATGGTCGCCTTCTTCCAGCATAGCGTCTATCACTATTATACGACCGATGCGCATACACTCATCGCTCTGGAACATGCCGAACAATTGCAGGGAAGCGACAGCATCCTCGGCCGCACGCTCCGCTCCCTGGAACAACGTGAGATCCTGTACCTGGCCATCCTCTTCCACGACATCGCCAAACCGATCGGAGTGCAGGGGCACGAAGTGACCGGCGTCGGAGTATGGAAAGGGGTGCAGGAGCGGTTCGGCATCGCAGACCCGCACGACGATGTGGCGTTCCTGATCCGCCAGCATCTGGCGATGGAACAGGTCGCATTCCGGCGCAATCTGGACGACCCGGCGACCATCGCGGAGTTCGCGGCACTCTTCAACAGACCGGAACAGCTGGATATGCTCTTCATCCTGACCTACAGCGACCTCTCTGCCGTGAATAAGAATGTCTGGTCCCAATGGAAAGAGATGCTATTGCAGGACCTCTATCTTCGTACACGCCGTGTACTAACTGCGGGTGCAAACGATGCAGATGACGGCACACCGGTGCGGAATGCGGACGCCGTGCGGAGCCGCTGCGAACCGCTCATTGCTGCGCTGGATGTGGTGGCCGCGGAGTACCGTCACGAAGAGGCGCATACGGTGGTCACGGTCGTCACCCGCGATGCGGAATTCCTGCTGGCAACGCTCTGCGGCGTACTGGCGGCCAATGATGCCAGCATCTTCGATGCGCAGATCAGCACCTATCCGGACGGCATCGTGATCGATACGTTCCGTGTGGTGGACGGCGCCACGAAGCTCCCGCTGACAGCGGAACAGGAAGCTTCCATCAGCCGCGACCTCCGCTCAACGCTGCAGGGAGCGGAGAAACTGGATTCGCTCTTCGCACGGTATCACCGCCGGTGGCGCCGCAGAGCGAAACCGCTCTTCCATCCCAACGTCCGCATCGACGCGGTCTTCCATGAAAGCGGGAAGCACACCATCATCGACGTCTACGCGCCGGACATGACCGGATTCCTCTACAAGATCACGGAGATCATCGCGCGGAACGGACTGCGCATCGATTCCGCCAAACTGGCCACGCGGGGGGACGGCATCGTCGATTCGTTCTATGTATCGAAGAACGGGAAGCGGATTTCATCTGAAGCGGAGAAGCAGTATCTTCGTGAGGAGATCCTGCATACGGTCAATCAGTTGATGAATGTTCAACTAGATCTTTAGCCGTAGAAATTCCAAATTCCAAGATTATCAAATTACAAAATTACAAAACTGAATTAGCAACAACTAGAATGTCCAATAGCACACACAACAGTAAGGCGATAGGGGTGTTCGATTCCGGCATCGGCGGGCTGACCGTGGTGCGGGCGCTGCTGGAGCAGCTGCCGAACGAGAACATCGTCTATTTCGGCGACACGGCGCGGGTGCCGTACGGATCGAAGTCCGCGCAGGTGGTGCGGGAATACACGCTGGATGATACGGAGTTCCTGCTCTCCAAAGATGTAAAGATGATCGTGGTGGCGTGCAATACGGTGAGTGCGGTGGCGCTGGATGTGGTGCAGAAGCGGGCGAACCTTCCGGTGACCGGGGTGATCATCCCTGGCGCGGAAGCGGCGCTGCGGTCATCAGGGAACAAACGGATCGGGGTGATCGGCACGGCAGGAACAGTGAACAGCAATGCGTACCGGAACGAACTGCAGCGGCTGGACGGCACAACGAGCGTATTCAGCAAAGCGTGTCCGCTGTTCGTGCCGCTGGTGGAAGAGGGATGGCTGGACCTGAAGGCAACGGAACTCATCGCACAGGAATACCTCTTCCCTCTCACCACGGAACGGATCGACACTCTCATC
>JAVBYA010000152.1 GCA_030824295.1 Bacteroidota bacterium | reverse complement strand
AACGGGATGTCCGGAAGATCCTGGGGGAGAATGTGATGCGTGTGATGAAGGCGAATATGAGGCCGTAAGAACGACAAACCCCGCTTGCGCGGGGTTCATTGTGTTCTACATTGATTCTTCTTCTTCAGTGCGCTGGTTGCGGCGGATAGCCTTCACCAGTTTCATCCTTTTCTTCACGGAGGGCTTTGTGAAGAAGGTCCGCTTTTTGAATTCCTTCAGAACGCCGGAGCGTTCATATTTCTTCTTGAAGCGTCTGATAGCGCGATCAATGGACTCGTTTTCATTAACGACGATTCCTACCAAGTGTATTCACCTCCCTTAATTTGGCTGGATGTGTCCGCCGCGGATACGGCGGGACGATTGTTCAATCTGCTAACTGCAGGTTCTCTATGAGTTTCTTGATGCCATTCTTTTCGAACTGCACCCAGATGGCATTACCGCCGCTGGATGTCTTCTCTTTGGATGTCACTTTTCCCATGTCATCCCAATCCGTATGGTAGATGGAGACCCCGACCGCGAAGACCTTTTCGGGGGAGTAGTTCACGCATTCTTCCCGATTATAGGTGATCACATTGTCCTGTTTGTTCTTTGCTGCCGTATCCACCATCATACTGTGGTGACAGCGCGTGCAGCGGTACCATATCTTGTTCTCAGCGCCGACCACAGCACCAATGATCTCCATCTTTGCTTCCCGGCCGCACGAGGTACAGGGTTGCGTCACATACTTTGACTTGCTCATAAAAAGAACTCTCCATTCGCCCGGACCAGCTGAGGACGACAATGATAATAACAACGGTTGTGGGTTACCTTTGTGTTATTGTACCATCTATAAAATACAAAATTTCGGTCACGTGAGTCAAGGGGAAACTCGTGACGTGCGGTGTACTTTCCCGCATTTATTATCGCCTGGCAGTCTCTGTTTCGTTGATTTTCCTTGGAATTTTCGATATATTTGAGCGCAAAATTTATCAATCCATGCATTCTCGTCCCGGGCGCAGCAATGCTGCGGTCACTGTCCGGTGCAGGACGATCACGACCAAACCTCTTCCGCGTATGTACCAATCGATCATCACCATCACTCTCCGGCCTTCCATCCTCGACGTTCAGGGGAAAGCAGTGGAACTCGGCATCCACACGCTTGGTCTGACGGGGGTGCAGAATGTCCGCATCGGGAAATCGATCCACTTGACGGTGGATGCCGCATCGGAAGAGGAAGCGCGTGCCGTGACCGACGAGGCGTGCAAAAAGCTCCTGGCCAATACAGTGATGGAAGATTATTCGTTCACGGTGACCAAGGTATGAGCGCATCCAAACTGAAATTCGGTGTCGTGGTGTTCCCCGGTTCCAATTGCGATCACGATGCATATCATGCTGCGAAGCATGTCATGGGACATGAGGCCGAGTTCCTCTGGCACAAAGAACCGGACCTGAAGGGGGCGGATATCATCATCCTTCCGGGCGGTTTCTCGTACGGCGATTACCTCCGCACCGGCGCTATTGCGCGGTTCTCTCCTATCATGAAGGAAGTGATCTCGTTCGCGAAACGCGGCGGGGTGGTGATCGGTATCTGTAACGGTTTTCAGATCCTCTGTGAATCAGGACTGCTCCCGGGTGTGCTGCTGCGGAACCGCTCGCTGCTCTTCTCCTGCAAACATGTTCTGGTCCGGACGGAACATACAGCGTCGCGGTTCACGAATGCCATGACCGCAGGCGATATCCTGAATATCCCGATCGCACACGGTGAAGGGAATTATTTCGCGGAACCGGATACGATCCGCTCCATCGAGGAGAACGGACAGGTCCTGTTCCGGTATTGTGACAATTTCGGGGAAGTGACCGATGCATCGAATCCGAACGGTTCGGTGAACGGCATCGCCGGCATCATGAATGCGGAAGGGAACGTGATGGGGATGATGCCGCATCCGGAACGTGCGTGTGAACAGACTCTCGGTTCGGTGGACGGACGGAAAGTGTTCGAGTCGTTGATCGACAGTTTTGTTACTCAGGCAGTTTGAACGACCGGATGATGCCGGAAGACCGGCGGTCCGGAGCAACGCAATAAGAAAGGAAGGTCGTTATGATGGGTCTCGGAACACAGGAAATCATTTTAATCCTTTTGGTCGTCCTGATCTTCTTCGGTGCGAAGAAGATCCCGGAACTGGCACGCGGATTCGGTAAAGGTGTGAGCGAGTTCAAAAAAGGGATGAACGAAGTGCAGAGCGAATTGAACAAAGAAGTGACCGAAACGAAGTCTGAAGAGAAGAAGTAACGCAGCCGGGGTCACGACTGAACATCCATGAATCATATGATGCGTTCCGTGCACGGCTGGAACGCGGGGAAGAGACCGTTGAAGCACGGGTCTCGTCGCATCTCGCAGAGATCTCCCGCCGCCGTTCGCTGAACGCCTATCTGAGCGTCTTCGAAGATTCTTCGGCAGCGGACGCGAAGAGGGTGGATGAGAAACTGCGCAGCGGTACCGCCGGTCCTCTTGCCGGGATGGTCGTTGCGGTGAAGGATGTGCTGAGCATGCAGGGGACGAAGACCACCTGCGGCTCGGCGATGCTGAAGGAGTTCGTCTCCATCTACGATGCGACCGTCATCGAACGGCTCCGCGCCGCGGATGCGGTGATCATCGGCAAGACCAACATGGATGAGTTCGCGATGGGCTCGTCCGGTGAGAATTCGGCATACGGACCGACGCTCCATCCGCTGGACGAGACGAAGGTCCCCGGCGGTTCCAGCAGCGGCTCATGTGTTGCAGTGGCGGCAGGACTCTCCACAGTATCTCTGGGAACGGATACCGGCGGTTCCATCCGGCAGCCGGCAGGGTTCTGCGGTATTGTTGGACTGAAGCCGACCTACGGCAGAGTTTCGCGGTACGGACTTGTGGCGTTCGCATCATCGTTCGATCAGATCGGTCCTTTTGCGCGGACGTCGCGTGATGCGGCGCGTGTGCTGCAGGTGATCGCCGGGAGCGATCCGAAGGATGCCACATCGGCACCGGTCGAAGTGCCTGATTTCCTTTCGCTCATGAACAGGGATGTGAAGGGATTGAAGATCGGATTGCCGAAGGAATATTTCTCTGATGCGTTGGATGCCGGAATCCGCAGCGTGCTGGAAAAGAAGATCGATGCGCTCCGGAATGCCGGTGCCGTCATCGTTCCGGTCTCGCTGCCGCATTCGGAATACACGATCTCGACATACTACATCCTGGCAACAGCGGAGGCATCCTCTAACCTTGCCCGGTATGACGGTGCGCGGTATGGATACCGATCGAAGAACGTGAAGGACCTGAACGGCATGTATGTGCACTCCCGCAGTGAAGGATTCGGCAGTGAGGTGAAACGGCGCATCATGCTCGGCACCTATGTGCTCTCCTCCGGATATTACGACGCATACTACCGCAAAGCACAGCAGGTGCGGCGTCTCATCCAGAATGATTTTGTGAATGCGTTCAATTCTGTGGACTGCATCATCACTCCCATTGCGCCGACAACGGCCTTTGGATTGGGTGAGAAGATGGAGGATCCGCTGCAGATGTATCTGAACGATATCTACACCGTCTCTGCGAACCTTGCAGGGATCCCGGGCATCAGTGTTCCGGCAGGAGCGGATGTGAACGGGATGCCGATCGGCATCCAGGTGCTCGGCAAACAGTTCGACGAAGCGACCATACTGAAGGTCGGCGATGTCATCGAAACAGTACAATAAACTTTTCTCACACTCTTACCAAATGAAGACCATATGAGCATTCTTGTCAACAAAAAGACCAGACTTGTCGTGCAGGGGATCACCGGCGGCGAAGGGACGTTCCACACATCGCAGATGCTGGCGTACGGGACGAACGTTGTTGCCGGCGTCACGCCCGGCAAGGGCGGATCGCTGTACAAAGGGAACGAGAAGGACCAGTTCAACCGTGAAGTGAAGGTATTCAATACCGTTGCCGATGCGGTGAAGGAAGAAGGGGCGAACACTTCCATCATCTACGTGCCGGCAGCATTCGCCGGGGATGCGATCATGGAAGCAGCGGACGGCGGAGTGAAGCTGATCGTCTGCATCACGGAAGGGATCCCTGTGAAAGACATGGTGGCTGCGTATGAATACATCACCAAGAAAGGTGTCCGGCTGATCGGACCGAACTGCCCCGGCATCATCACGCCCGGCGAAGCGAAGGTCGGCATCATGCCGGCGTTCATTCACAAACCGGGACGTGTCGGCGTCGTATCGCGCAGCGGAACATTGACCTATGAGTCCGTGTGGCAGCTCACCGAGCGCGGCATCGGGCAGTCCACCTGTATCGGTATCGGCGGTGATCCGATCATCGGCACGCGCTTCATCGATGCGATCAAATTGTTCAATGAGGATGACAAGACCGACGGTATCATCATGATCGGCGAGATCGGCGGCAGTGCAGAGGAAGAAGCGGCGGAATATATCCGCAAGAACGTCTCCAAGCCGGTCGTCGGCTTCATTGCCGGACGGACCGCGCCTCCGGGCCGCCGTATGGGCCATGCCGGTGCGATCATCTCCGGCGGCAAAGGGACCGCGGAGGAGAAGATGAAAGCGATGAAGCATGCCGGAATCCACGTGGTGGATTCACCCGCGGCCATGGGCGAGATGATGAAGCAGGTGCTGACGAAGAAATACAAAGCCACCTCTACCATCAAAGCGAAGAAGACCGCTGGGAAAAAAACTGCGAAGAAAAAAGTGACAGCGAAGAAGAAAGTTGTGAAGAAGAAAAAGTAAATCAGTTGTCAGCTGTCAGCGATCAGCTGGCAGTGCGAAAAATATATTATCCAATATCTCTATCATTCAACAAGACTAAAGGAATACCATGGCTGTCGAACGTACATTGTGCATCATGAAACCGGATTGTGTCCGCAAAGGACTGCAGGGAACCGTATTGGCACATCTTCAAAAAGCAGGATTCAAAGTCCTTGGATTCAAACAGGTCCGCCTGACCAAAGAAGCTGCCGGCGCATTCTATGCCGTCCATAAAGAACGTCCGTTCTACCCGTCCCTGGTCGAGTTCATGACCTCCGGCCCGGTGGTTCCCGTTGCATTGGAGAAAGAGAACGCTGTGGCGGATTACCGGACGGTGATCGGTGCGACCGATCCGAAGGAAGCAGCGGAAGGGACCATCCGCAAGATGTATGCGGACAGCAAGGGTGAGAATATCGTCCACGGTTCCGATTCCGTCGAGAACGGCAAGATCGAAGTTGCGTTCTTCTTCGCCGAAAGCGACCTCGTCTGAACCGTGATATGAACCATCGTCATGCTGTGCACCATCAACGGTCGGTTCATCACCGACCGTTGCTATTTTAGAGGGACCTATGCTCAAGCGTTGGAAACAGATTTCCACCAGGACCGTGCTGAAGAATCCCTGGTGGACGTACATGCTGGATGAATTCCGGATACCGGGAGGAACAAGCGGCGAGTATAATTACGTCCATACGAACGGGTCGAGCATGGTCGTGCCGGTCCTTCCGGACGGACGCATCATCCTGGTGAACCAATACCGGTATCTCTGCGACCGGGAGAGCATCGAACTGCCGTGCGGCGGGGTGAAGGAAGGGAAGAGCCGCGAGGAGATGGCGCAAATAGAACTGACCGAAGAGACCGGATACCGTGCAGCGGTGCTTACACCGGCGGGCTCGTTCAATCCGTTCAACGGAGTGACCGATGAGATGTGCAGTGTGTTCATTGCAACAGGTCTTGAATCCGCTCCGGCAGTTCCTGACGCAACGGAAGAATTCGAGGTCCTCCTGAGAACACCGGCGGAGGTCGATGAACTGATCAGCACCAACGTGATCTGGGACGGTATGACCATTGCCGCCTGGACATTGGTGCGTCACACACTGCTGCAGCAGCCAGCTCCTTCATCAATATGAAAGGGACCATCGTATGCGAACCATGCTGATCATCCTCCTGTCCATCTCATTCCTCACAGCTCAAGATCGGTCAACGGTGAAGACCGGTGCAGACCTTCTGTTCGAGAAACACTCCTCACGCATCAACGGGAAGCGGGTCGGACTCATCACCAATCACACTGCACTGCTTTCCAACGGCAAGCATCTGGCAGACGCACTCAAGGACGATCCGAACGTGACGCTCACCGCACTCTTTGGACCCGAGCACGGTATCCGCGGCGATGCACCGGACGGGCGGACCATCCGTGATACCATCGACGCCAAGACCGGCGTGCCGGTCTATTCGCTGTACGGGAAGATCAGCAAGCCGACACCGGAGATGCTCAAGAATGTCGATGTACTCATCTTCGATATCCAGGATGTCGGTGCCCGGTTCTATACGTTCATCAGTACCATGTATCTCTGCATGGAAGCGGCAGCAGAGCAGAAGATACCGTACATCGTTTTGGACCGTCCGAATCCCATCAACGGCATTCTTGCGGAAGGTCCCGTGCGTCTCGATTCGCTCAAATCCTTTGTCGGCTGGGCTCCGATGCCAGTCTCGCACGGCATGACGGTGGGTGAACTGGCAACGATGGCCAATATCGAACGCTGGTTGTCGAACGGGATCGTTGCGGACCTGTTCGTCGTCCCCATGGAAGGGTGGAAACGGTCACAGTGGTACGATGAAACGAACCTCCGTTGGGTGAGTCCTTCTCCCAACATGGTCTCGCTGAACACGGCGATCGTCTATCCGGGACTGTGTCTCATCGAAGGGACGAACGTGTCAGAGGGACGCGGAACGGACCGTCCGTTCGAGACCTTTGGAGCTCCATGGATCAACGGAAAGGAATTGGCCCGGTCGCTGAACAGTGCCGGACTTTCCGGCGTCACATTCAACGAGGTCAATTTCACCCCTCAGGAGATCCCGGGGATGGCATCGAATCCGAAGCATAGAAGGAAGCTTTGCGGCGGTGTGCGTATCACCGTCACGGACAGGAAGACATTCCTCCCGCTGCGGGCCGGGCTGACAGTTCTGGAGCACCTCACGAAGTTATACAAAGACTCACTTTCCTTCCGCGACCGCGGATTCGACCGGCTGGCAGGGACACCGGTGATCCGGACGATGCTGAAGGAAGGGAAGAGTGCGAAAGAGATCGAGGGAAGTTGGCAGAAAGAATTGAAGGGATTCCTGGAACTACGTCGAAAAGCACTTCTCTATAACTGACACTGAACCAATCACACTGAGAGACCATGAAAACGATCGCACTCATCGCCCATGACGGCAAGAAAGCAGAGATCCTGCAGTTCGCCAACGACAATAAACGGGCCCTTGCCAAATGCGCACTGATCGCAACAAAGACGACCGGCACGCTGCTGAAAGAACATGTAGGACTGAAAGTGAAATGTTATAAGTCCGGACCGATGGGCGGGGATGCAGAGATCGCTGCGCAGGTGGCGAACAATAAGGTGGATGCGGTCATCTTCATCACTGACCCGCTGGATGCCCATCCGCACGACCCGGATATTCACGGGTTGATGCGGGTCTGCAATGTGCACAATGTGCCGCTCGCTACGAACATCGCGACAGCAAAATTGATCGTATCGACCAAGGGATTGTTCTCGTGAACGAGGAATTCCCCTGATTTCACAACACCTCCCAGGTCTTTAAGACCTGGGAGGTGTTTTTCTTCCAACAGCATGTTAGAAGCAGGAAAATATTATCATATCTACAACCGGGGAAACAACCGGGAAGATCTCTTCAAAGAAGAAAAGAACTACGCCTATTTTTTGAAATTATACGAACACCACATTGAACCGGTCGCGGAAACATATGCGTACTGTTTAATGCGAAATCATTTTCATCTTCTTATTAAGATTAAAGATCTGGAACACCTTCCAGGTTTTAGAAACCTGGAGGGTGTTGAACATAATCCCGAAGTTGTGAAAAACCCCTCCCGCGCATTCTCCAATCTGTTCAACGCCTACACGAAATCTATCAATAAAATGTATGGTCGGACAGGTTCATTGTTCGAGAAGAATTTCCGCAGGATCGAAGTGGATTCCGACCAATACTTCGCTCGATTGATACACTACATCCATTTCAATCCTCAAAAGCATCGCTTTACCGATGATTATCGAGGGTACCCGCATTCATCGTACCAGCTGGTCTTATCGGAAGATGAAACAATTGTGCAAAGAAGAAAAGTGATCGAATGGTTCGGGGGGAGGAAGGAATTGAGAGAATTCCATTCGAATGTCTCTTTTGAGAAAGAGATCATTCAATATGTCGGTGATGATGAGCAGTAAATGTGGTGTAGCGATGTTTTTTGATGTAACACCTTCCAGGTGTAAAAAAACCTGGAAGGTGTTTTTGTATGACGATGTGAGTTCAGATCTTCGCCAACGCCTGCTTCAGATCCCCGATCAGATCCTCAACATCCTCGATTCCCACAGAGATCCTTACCAGTC
This sequence comes from Bacteroidota bacterium, assembly GCA_030824295.1. Classification (GTDB taxonomy): domain Bacteria; phylum Bacteroidota; class Ignavibacteria; order UBA10030; family UBA8401; genus UBA8401. The sequence goes on along the minus strand of JAVBYA010000152.1, from coordinate 80 downwards.
CGTCGGTCACACCATTCCTGATCCGGTCTGCTTTAGGGACCGACGCATGCGTCATGGTCGCCGGGTGCGAGATCAGCGTC
>JAVBYA010000243.1 GCA_030824295.1 Bacteroidota bacterium | reverse complement strand
TATTTTTATGTGGCAGCCACTTGGACCTGGGATGCTGCATCACATGCGAACACTTTCTGCAGGTGAAACTCAGGACCGGATCTGACAGCTCTCTCTTCACCGGCCTGAACTTCCGAAAGGATCCATACATCTTCAACAGATAGCTGAAGTGGTATCCTCTCTGCTCAGCTGCGAATGAATCCATCCAGAACGCATCGACCTCTTCTTTCCATTCATCCAGGGACGGGATTTCCGGTTCGCCGGTCTCATCGTCCACCCACATCTTCTGCGCATGCTGGGTGAGCATCTTCTTTAGAGCTCCGAACTTCAGCTTGCTCTCCCGGCCGGTCCGCTCCTTGTGTGAATAGAAGAAGTATCCGGCGAACTGCTGCTGCCAGGATGGAGCCTTCTTCTCTTGCTCCGGGACCGGCGCCGGTTCACCCTGGATCAGTGTGAGCTGTTCGTTCATCCGCTTCTCCTGGTGTTGCGGCTCGCCTTCCCCTTGCGGGAGTTAATCACCTCGGTCGCTGATCGTTTGTAGAACGGATCTCCGGTCGGCTTCTCAATGAACTCGGCGATGAATCCGCAGTTCGTGCACCGGCGTCCGAGACGTCGGTATGATTTGTAGAAATGATCGTCCACCCGGACCACTCCGCCTGGGAGCTCTCCGTCTTCCACATCCTTATAATCGTATTTACATTTGGGACAGATCATATTCTTTTTTCAGTAGGGATGCCGATGGACCGCTTTCGCAGTGCCGCAATGTGAAGTCCCTTAGGTCGGTGTACAGTTCGCAACGCTGCTTTTATTCGTCCGAGGGCTTCCTCGCTTCCACACCTTCCTTCTCTTCTTCACTTCGCTGCATCGGCAGTAGATCCTGGTGCGAGCTTTAGACCCGCGCCGGGATGTGGATCGGTTTACTCCTGTTCGATCAGTTCTTTCCGGAACTTGTTCGTGTACCGGAAGGACTCACCATCGGTGAGTTCCTTGCTGAGACCGTTGATAACCTCTTCGAGAGCTGCATCCTCGGAATCGTTGAATGCTGATTTCTCCACCGTCCGCTTCTGGACTCCGTTGTGATAGATCTCGAACTCGAACGTGAACTTCGTTGCGGATTTTTCCATGTCGCGTTTCGGTGCGGCCGGGACCAGTTCCACCCGTTCACCAGGTGCGACCTGCTTCACTGCTTCCTCTTCGGCGCGTTGCTGCCAGTCCTTCCCGCCTTCCACCGTCACGGTGATGATGCGGAGCTCTTCATTCTTCTCATTGAAGACCTTGTATGATACTTCCTTCTGCTTTGCCATGATCAATTCTCCTTTTGATGTTGTGTGATGAAATAGTTGAGCTGCAGTTTGTTCACTTGCCAGATGGACCGTGGATACCCATACGGTCCCTTCTCTGTTCCGACCTGTTCGACCAGGGAGAGATCCTGCAGTTCGTGACGACGGCCGGTGACCCGGTTGATCGTCCAGTGCAGCTTCTCCGCGATCTCTTCATCGGTCGCTTCGCCGAGCTCCATGATGGCGATCAGGACCTGGGTGCGTTTCTCACTCAGGAACGGTTCGATGGTGTGATACACTTCGTTCCGGTTCTGAGCGGCATCAAAGAGCGTCGGCTGCGTATTCATAACGATGCGAAGTCCAGCGGGATCTGTTTGTACTCTCCTGCCTCATCACGTTTATAGACTCGGATATATGACTTTGTACTCGAGACCTGGATACTGTCTGAAATGATGTCCATTGCTTTTTTCCATTTCTCATCCGTAATAGCAAGGCGGCGAAGTCCGAGGATTCTTTCCCGGTTCACGTTCCCCTGTTTATCAACATCAAAGGCTGAATTGATCAGCACCTGGATCTCGGAGCGGGAATCTTTGGTCCATCGTTTCATGCATGAATCGATCTGTGTCTTCGCGATCTGCAGGCGTTCATCAAATACAATCCGTTCTGCAATCGCAATCTGTACCTTGAACACTCCGTCATAAGACACAAGTGAGAGATTCCCCTTTTTGCCGCCGAGTTTCACTTCATAACTTTTCGCGACTCTGCTGACAAACTCTTCGATCTCTCTATTCCATTCCATTTTAATGGACTTGAGTTTTTCGGAGATCTCCTCAGCTTGAGTAGCGATAGTGAGAACCAATGAATTTCGATGTTTGTCAATTGGCTTCACAAGATCTTCGGGGACCAGCGAGCCTTTTGCATCCCTCATGTATCCTTTCAAATCTCCAGCCTTTTGAATATCCGGGATTGTGCGTGCATCATATTTTTTCATACCTACCTCGCGTTATGTTATTGATGAATTGATTCAGTTGATTCAGTCTCTTGTTTCTGAGCGAAGAGCGGGAACCGCTCGTCGATGATCGTGGTCCCTTTGAACCAGTCTGCCACGATCCTTGCCTCTCTCTGTTTGGCAGCGAGCTCTTTCCGGTGGATCTTTCGCGCCTTCATGATCTCGTTATATTCAGCGACGGCCGGTTTCAGCGCTGCGAGCTTCTTGTCCTGGGATGCGATCGCTTTCGAGAGCGCATCGATCTCTTCCTGGCGTTTGGCGAATATCTCAGTGGTCTCCATGGTCACATTCTCCTTTCCATCATTCCAGGAAGGACCGGCGTTGCTTCGATCCCGATCTGCCGGTCGATCACTGCCATCTTCTCCTGCTCATCCATGATCATAGCGTAATCCTCGCAGAGCTCTGAGATGTCTTCGTGGTTCGCGGTCGCCTGCATGATCAATGCATATCGATCACGGCGAAGAAACTCCAGCTGAGCAGTGTACTGTGCGGTGGGATATTTCTCCGCCATCTCCAGCATGAGATAGTTCCACCGGCGATTATCATCGGACTTTCCGCCGATCATAACCACAGAGCAGATCACGATGGTGATGATGATACCAGGGATCGCGTAATACCAGAACATAGGATCCATTGTTACCTCCTGACTTTTGACTTCGTTGATGAATTCCTGAATCGTGAATTGCTACTCGGTGACTGCTGACGGATGCGGAGATCCGTTGCGGAGTGATTCTCCGGTTGCTTCTCTGTCGGACGGGAGTGGAAGAGCGTCTTGATCTGTTTCCCGAACACCACGAAGGTGCAGTTGAACTCAAGGTTCCGGAAGAGGATCCCCTGAGAATCGTCACTCACATAGCTGGCGGTCTCCCAGATCGTGACGATGGTGCGCTCAGCTGCAGCGCGGACCGCTGACTCGTTCTCCAGGTCTTTCCCTGCGAATGCGAACCGTTCGATGAATCGGTCCACGGCATGCTCAGAGATGGTGATGATGCGGTTGTGTTTCATTGAGTGACCTGCGCTTTCTTTGATTTGGTGTGCCATCGTTTCTCTAGGTATGCGACCAGCCGGACTCCCTTCCATTTCGGCATCGCTTCCAGCGATGTCTCACCATACCGGTCATTGATCATCTTCCAGAGATAGTGATCCGACCAGCCCAGGAGTTTCTGGAAGGTCCGCGCCTGGGAGATCTGCGCTTCACTGATCGGAGATCCTTCTGCGCCGTTCAAGGCTTTATAGATTCCGGTCCGGAGACGCTCCTTGACTTCACGCAGGTGGAACATAAGTGTCCGGCATTGTGATGAAGAGAGATCCCGGTACTCCACGCCGAACTTCTCCATGGCAGCATTCTTTAAGAACTCGTGCGCTTCGCCGGGAGCAATCCCCCCGGCGATCGCGTGCAGCTTTCTATTGATGACTTGATCCATCGTTCCCATCCGTATTGATGTCCATGAGCATGATGACTCGTTCAACGGCGTCGAGGATGTTCCCGGCACCGACTTTCGTCCAGGTGAGCTCCCCTTCCGAGATGTCACCGGCGATGAACCGCATCGCCTTGGCAAGCGTATCGATGTCTCCCCAGCTGCCGATCTTCTTCGCGATCTGTTTCGCTTCACTAGCATCCACCTGGATCCCGTACGCGGAGAGGAAGAGCTTCACATCGGCCGGCGTTGCGTGCGGCAGTTCATATCGGTCATCGAAGCGGCGGAGCATCTGACCGAACACCTCATCGGTGATCTTCTTCGCGGAGAGTTTGTCCTGGAATGCCGTCGAACCGATGATCACCAGGGAGACCTTCGTCTCATCATAGAGATCCCGCAGCATCTCGAAGGAGTTGTCCCGGAGCTTCTGCGCTTCATCCACGATGATCACGGCGTTCTCATTGTCGAACCGTTCGCGGAGCTTGTGGAAGTACGGATTGCCGTGCATGGACCGGAAGCCCTTGAGCGTTTCGATGGAGTTGAACCCGAACCCGCGATAGATCTGCTGCAGCAGTGCCACCTTGTTCCCTTTGTTATACTCGTTCACCCGGACGTAGGACATCTTCGTCTCTTCGATCGATGCGACCGTTGCATTGATCGCGAAGGTCTTTCCGACGCCGGTCGGACCGAACAGAGCATACATCCGCTTGTCCCAGGCGGCGGCGCGGAGGATCTTCTCAATGAACTTCTTCGAGCTGATGTCCACGGCGCGGATCGCTCCGCCTCTTCCGGTCATGGAGAGGACCGCGTTCATCACGCGTGGATCCTTTGCTTCGATGAGCTTGTCCACTTCGTTCGGCGATACTGCAGCTCGCAGAGCGACCATCGGCCGCCAGCTCTGCAGCTTTCTCACCTTCCGGAGTTCGGATTCGAACATGGTTTCGGTTTTCATGATCATCCCTCCTTGGTTGCGGACACGGTATCCAGAAGATCAGAGAGTTCTTTGCTCACGAACGAGATCCGCTGGATGATCTCAATGCGTTCGGTCTCCGACACTGCATTGTCGGTCATCGCCTTCCTGATGGCGCCGCAGAGCTCACCGACCGCCTCTACAGTTTCCAAGGCTTCCTGGGAAGGATTGTTCGAATGTGCATGCTTGTTCTTGCGGAATGACCAAGTGATGTTGGATCCTGCGAAGACGGTATCCAGGAAGATCTTGTCGCCGGTGATCTCTGTGATGCGTTTCAGGAGAGTGATCGGCATGGTGCGACGGCCGGAGACGAATGCATAGAGATCCGAGTATTCCATCCCCAGCTGCTGGGAGAGTTTCAGGATGTCGTACCGCTTCTGGGTGATGAAGACGTAGATCAGTGTGCCGATGAGTTCATCGTCGTGACGGAAACCGGGAGTGCCGTTGTTCTTCATAGTTGCTCCTTGAGTAATTGTGACTGCTGTTGAGTGGACTGTTGTAAAATTGACAGATGACTGGGACAAAAATTAAGGCTGCTTCGGGACGTTCAATTCTTTGAACCATACCTTCCCGTCGAGAGCATACTTGAGCATGTTGATCTGCTTCGCGATCGATGCGGTCTGTTCATGGATGAGAGTGAGCGCGAGCATGTCGAACTCATCCAGTTCATCCTCCCTGGCTTTCGCATCCGAGACCATTGCGTCGAGCTCTTTCGCGAAGGAGTTGAACAGGATGCCCATGTCGCTGAATTCCCTGGCGAGTTTTTCGTGTCGTTCCATTGTGCCGCTCCTTTAGATGAATTTGTGTCGATACTTATTGTCTTCGCGTCTGGCTTTCTCTTCTGCATCCGGATCCGGTAGAGCCTTCTTCGCTTCCTCGGTGAGAGTCTTCACATCTACCACCGGGAGAGATCCCTGCTGTCCGCTGGTGATGTTCTTCACTGAATCCCTCACCTGCCTCTGGAAGTCTCCCTGCTTTTTCATCCGCTCTGCAAGGTTCGGCTCCGCGATCGGATGCGTCCGCTCGCAATAGAGTGCTTCATCGATATACCGGCCGTTCTCATCGAACACGAGCAGTGAGTTCGGAAGGAACTCGTGCTGCAGTCCGTCCGGCCGGTTGAACCAAAAGCCATCGATTGGATTGTATTTGATGAAGACATTCTGCAGCCGATAGAGTGGCATCCGAGGTGACTCATAGAACATGTGCCGTTTGAATTCGATCTTGCCGTCTCTCCGGACCATCTTCGTTGCACCTTCCAGGAAGTGGAACGCGATCGTCGATGCTGCCACTCGGCGGACCGGGTGTTCCGCCGTGAGGATCTCCCACACCTGGTTCGGTGATCGTTCATCCATACCGTGCCCGGTGGAGATCCGGTTATTGTGGCGTTCGATGTACTCATGGATCGATGCAGCCAGGTCGAAGTAGTCGGCGAACTGAAAGAATTCTCCAGTGTTCCGGTTCGTGAACTCCACGTTGAGAAGATTGCGGACCTTCTTCTCGCTGCGGTACCGGTTCACGTTCATCTTTAACCACTCCGGCTGCATCCAGTACTTGGCACCGGTCCAGTCCTGGAACTCCTTTGCCCAATCGGTGAATCCGCCGCGGCCGAATGCTCGTTCGATTATCTTGGCACGAGGATTTTTGAAGATGGCATTGATGTCCTTGATGCCGAGGCCGGTGATGATGCCTTTATATTCCATCTGCTTCACCAGGTCATCCACTTCATCCAGGCGGAGCACGGTGTTGATCTCTTCCAATTTGGATCCCGATACGCGCATCGCCTTGAACTCTTTACCGTTGTCCATGTATGCGTACTGTGGGATCCCGTAACGGGTGAAGCATGTAAAGAGAGCGGTCTTCACACCGAGAGAGTTCGGGGTCTTTGCCAGTGCAGCGCCGACGATCTTGTATGTCCTCCAGTCCACCCACACGCACAGGTGCGGCATCACCAGGTCTCCATCGATCCACTTCACGATGCGGTCCACGCGCCAGTAGTCACCGACGATCACTTCGAGCGGCTTCAGGTGTGTCCGGTCCCGGAGGATGGCCGGTGTCTGCTGACGCAGCGCGATCGGTCCCTTGGTCACGAACTCTGACTCGAAGTGCAGCACTTTCTTGAGCTCAGCGTGGATCCGGTGCCAGGTGCGAGGTGAGAGCTCCGGTAAGAACAGATCGTCGAGGCATGCCTGGACGAAGTGCTTCGGAGTGTGTTTCTTGATCAGGTATCCCTGCACGATCTGCTGCTGCTCCACGGTGAACTTCATGAACGCGGAATCCTTGTTCGCTCTCCGGTCCGTGCTGTGGTCCCGGTAGAGCCATGCGCGGGAAACGCCGAGCAGCTGAGCGAGCATCATCACCAGATCCGTCCGCTTCATCGTTCTCCACTCCGGCACTGCATCCAAGAGACTGTTCTCGGCCGAAGAGAGATTGTCAAAGTTCTTCCGGACGATCGATGATGCCAGGAGCCGGTTCCCTTCGTTCGGTTCGAGGGACCGTCTCACGGTGAGACTTTTCGCCTGGACCGGTGTGATCCATTTGTGTTCGAGAAGACTGTCCACGGAGATCTGCAGCTGGCGGCCGGTGGGGATTATTTCGTATCGCGTTTCAATGGTACTGTTCCGTTTAACCTGCATTCGAAGCGCATCATAATCCTTCCCCATCGTTTCAGAGAGCGCTTTAAGTGGTATCCATTGATTCATGGTCATGTGTTTATTTCGGGTCTGATTTTGTGACAGCGAAATGATTGTGGAATACAATTGGGCGTGCTACTTTATAATTACTTTTGACCAGTATTGTCGTGGATGACAATGAGAATGATAACGATGATGAGCAGCTTCAGCATGCATCACGCAGCCTTTCCCCTTTTGAAGTTCCGGAGCTCACCATGGATGAGGGCTTCGATGTCACGGATCCGCTCGGCATTGTGCCGCTTGCCATTGAGCAACTGCCCCACATACTGTCGGGTAATGCCCAATCGACGGGCGATTTCCGCATTGTTCACGATCGGTTTGATTTTATGCTTTACTTTCATGATATTTTCCCATGTTTACCGTTGGAAGCAAGGTATAAAAAATTTATACACTTGTCAAGGGGAAAGTATAAATAATTTATATATGCCGTTTTCAGAGAATTTAAGCGCTAAGAGAATTGCCAAAGGGTTTAGCCAGCAGGAACTCGCTGAAAGAGTCGGTAGCAAAAAGCAGAATATTGCAGCCTACGAGCAGGGACGAGCTCAGCCATCAAATGAACTTCTGTTGAAGATTGCCGCTGAATTAAATACCACACCAGGTGAACTTCTAGGGACGGAAAAAACGAAGAATGAAACCGTAGAGAAATTCACTTATTGGGAATCTCGCACCGGTCACTTCACAGAACAGGAGAAGAGGGATCTTGATAAATTCATTCAAGAATTGCTAACGGAGGATAAGAGTAGCAGGAAAAATGCAATGGATGTTGCGAGAGTGGTTTTAAAACAGGGAAAGAAAAAGAAGGAATAGCTGTGAGATCCGTTACTGATTTTTACGAAGAGCTCTTGACAAAGTATAGTGGAACAATTAATTTCAAAAGGATCTGTGCTGACGAAGAAATATTAGCCGTTAAAGGCATCCTCCCGGACGGCCTAAACGGTTTTTTTATTTCTGATGGTGATCGAAAGGTCATTGTTCTCAATGAAAAAATAAGCTATGAGGAACGGCGCGACTGGGCCTTTCATGAGCTATGGCATGCATTGAAGAGTCCACAAAGCAGTTCATATCACGGTTCTGTAAAGGAAGAATATAAAGCGAATCTCTTTGCAGCTTTGTGTCGTGCTCCGATAGTTCGCGAAGGCGATACTATTGAAACCGTGAGAGAAAAATACAACTGTTCGATATGGTTAGCTAAATTCCGACTTGATTTCGCTGTGAAGCAACTATCACAAAGGTGAGTAAATGAAGAGAATTCTTTTTCTGATTATTTCCTTGGCCAGTGTTGGATTAGCTGATGAAGTCTATTTAAAAACTGGATATGTAATAAAAAATGTCACCGTTA
>JAVBYA010000436.1 GCA_030824295.1 Bacteroidota bacterium | reverse complement strand
GAAGTGATCGACAATACCACCTCCCGCGGCCGGACCGTCCGATTCAACTATTCGGGCGATTTCTTCAAAGTGATCGACAAGATCGGACTGACGCCGCTGCCGCAGTACATCAAACGCGAGCCGACGCCGAAGGACAAGGAAGCGTATCAGACCATCTTCGCGGAGAAGGTGGGAGCGGTGGCCGCTCCGACCGCCGGTCTGCACTTCACCAAAGCGCTGCAGCGCAAGATGGAGAAGCGCGGCGTGAGCTTCGCGCCGGTCACCCTGCATATCGGCCTCGGCACGTTCCGTGCCGTGGAAGTGGAGGACCTGACGAAGCATAAGATGGATTCCGAGTTCTTCCAGGTGGAAGATCCGACGGTGAAACTGGTCAACAAATCGATCGACGGACGAAAGAAGGTCTGCGTGGTCGGCACGAGCGCCATGCGCGCGGTGGAGTCCAGTGTGACAACGGACGGACATTTGAAGCCGCTGCGCGGATGGACCGACAAGTTCATCTTCCCGCCGTACGATTTCAAGATCGCGGACCGGCTGATCACCAATTTCCACATGCCGGAATCGACGCTGCTGATGCTGGTGGCTGCCTTTGCGGGACACGATCTGACGATGCGCGCCTACAAGCATGCCATCAAGAAAGGTTACCGGTTCTACAGTTACGGTGACGCGATGCTCATCCTGTAATCACGACCATGGACCAATTCCTGACCCCATCGTTCCTCGTGCTCATCGTCGTGAACCTGCTGTTGCTGGGAGGGTTCGCTTATCTCTTCACACGGAAGGACCTGCTCTCCTACTTCGCGCAGGGGAAATGGTGGCTCACGTGGCTCTCTGTTGCTATCATCACCCTGATGGACGAGCTGACGTCGATCTTCTATGCGCCGAGCGAGGCCTTCCGCGTGATCGGTACGAATGCCATCGCATTCATCATCATCACCTCGGTCTTCATCCGCATCATCTCCTCGCGGATGGTGGAGATCGCGGAGATCCTCGAGTTCCGGGGCATCAAGGGGGGAGGGGTCTATTCCTTCTCCTATCTGGTGCTCGGTCCTTCGGTCTCGTTCGTGGCGGTCGCCTCCATCATCGTCACCTACGTACTCACCGCCAGTATCTCCACCGTCAGCGCGGTGGAGAACGGCATGTCATTCTATCAGATGTCGGACACCGGGAAGTTCTTCCTGCAGGCCGGCATCATCTGGTTCGTTGCCGGAATGAACATCATCGGCATCAAAGAGAACGCGAAGTTCACCTTCATCATCTTCATCGTTGCGGCGTTCGTCCTCATGAACCTCCTCTCTGCCGGCTTCATCAATCTGGAGCGGCACAACTGGGAGGTGATCGGGGAGAGCTTCTCGAATGTTGCGATCGGGATGGATTACGGCAGTTTCTTCAATACCTTCTTCTTTGTCGTCATCGGTATCTCCAGCTGTATCCTCGCGTATTCCGGTATCGAATCGGTCGTCCAGACTGCCAGTCTTGTCCAGTCCTGGAAGGAAGTCAGCAAAGCATACCTGTTCCTTGCGGTGACCACCGGTATCTTCACACCTGTGCTGGCAGCAGTGGTACTCTCCTCCGATATCAACATTCTGGAGCACGAGACCGACCTCATCACTCAATTCGCCACGATGGTCGGCGGGGTGCCGTTCGGGTATATCGTCGGTATCCTTGCGAGCGTCCTGCTGATGATGGCGGTGAACACAGCCTACATCGCATCGAGTGAACTGATGGAACGGGTCGCGCACCGGTACGGCTTCCATTGGATCATCAAGACGAACTCCCGGCAGTCCCTTTACCGCATCCACATCGCGAACGGTCTCTTTTACACCATCATCATCTATCTGACCGGCGGCAGCCAGAACATGCTCGCGCAGATGTATGCGCTGGGTCTCATTGCGAGCTTCTCCATCAACATTGGGTGTCTGCTCATCTATCGCTATTCTATGGGGACGCGGGACAGCCGCGAATACAATACCTCCCGGACCGGCACGCTCATCATTTTCTTCGTCCTCATCAGTTGTTTCATCTATCTGGGATACAATAAACCGTACGGTACACTGATGTGGTCTAGCGTGACAGCAGTGTTCCTGCTTATCGGACTCCGTGTGGCACGGAAGCGCGCGCCGGAGATCAAGGAGATCCAGCAGACCGACCAGCCGCTGAACATGATCTTCCATCTGGTCGAATCCGAAGCGGACAATCTCCATATCTACTTCCGCCGTCCGAAAGAACATGGACCGCAGGTGGACGATTCCTCCTCCGCATTCATCAGTCTGTACCATCCGCGGCAGGGGATACCCGAGAAGGTTGCAAAGAACCACTTCCGGTTCGCCAGTCAGAGCCAGTCCATCTATCAGGGCATCACGGAGATCCTGTATGCACTGGACTACGAACTGCCGCATAAGAAGATCACCATCCATCTCGGCTGGCCGACCTCGTCCTGGATCGACCGTCTCTCCATCGGAGTGATGATCCTGAGCGTCATCCGGCTGCCGAAGCTCTTCCCGCGGTTCAATTTCGTCATTGAGTACTTCGGGAAACCGAAGGAGAAGGCGTAATCCCGGTGTTCACCAGTGTGATCATACCGGCCGCCGGGTTCGGCGAGCGGATGGGAGCGACCATCGGCAAGCAGTTCCTGCTGCTGAACGACAAGCCGATCCTCGTCCACACGCTGGAACGGTTCCAGCAGAGTACGGATATCCAGGAGATCATCGTCGCAACGCAGGCATCGTCGTTCGGCATCATCGAAGGGTTCCGGGAACAGTATGGTCTCACGAAGCTGCGCCCTCCGGTGGAGGGAGGAGCGCGGCGGCAGGATTCCATCGCGAAGGCATTGGATCATATCGATGAACAGGCGGAGATCGTCATCGTCCATGATGCTGTCCGTCCGTTCGTCCACCTCCGCGACATCTCCCAGTCCATCGATACAGCGAGACATTTCGGCGCATCCATCGTCGCTGTCCGCGCCAAGGATACCATGAAAATGGCCTCAACGGACGGCCGTGTGGAGCGCACGCTGAACCGGTCGTCACTCTGGAGCGTGCAGACACCGCAGACCTTTCGCCGGAAGATCATCGTGGATGCGTATGCGCATGCCGCAAAGAACGCTATCACCGCTACGGATGATTCGTTCCTGGCGGAGCAGATCGGTATCCTTCCGATCATCGTGGAGGGGAGCTACGAGAACATCAAGATCACCACGCCGGACGACCTGCTGCTGGCCGAATTGCTTATACAACGGTTCAATCCCTAAATGCAGGGGATGACGGTAATTCCTTGCTTCTGACCGTCCAATATCCTTATTTTCCGATAGTCACCTGAATTCGACACAACGGAAGAGACAATGGAAACTTTAGCGATCGTCATACTGCTCAGCTACGTCATCGGCTCGATCCCGACATCCATCATCGCAACGAAGCTCGCCGACGCTGGGGATATCCGGAAGTTCGGCAGCGGCAATGCCGGCGGGACCAACGTCCTGCGCATGTTGGGATGGAAGATCGGACTTGCTGTCATCCTGTTCGATCTGTTCAAAGGGGTGTTCGCTACGTACTACGTCCCGCAGTTCTTCTGGGATCCCTCCACGCTTCCCTTCAATAATAATACTCCCTTCCAGGATTTCACGGTCGTGCAGATCATCTGCGGTCTCTCAGCAGTGCTGGGACATATCTGGACCCTCTTTGCCGGCTTCAAGGGAGGTAAAGGGGTCGCGACCGGCGCCGGAATGGTGCTGGGACTTGCTCCTGTTGAATTCGCCGTGGCAATGGGGGTCTTTGCCACGGTCTTCATGATCTCCCGCTATGTATCCCTCGGCTCGATCCTTGCCGCCATGGCGATCCCGGTGACGCTCTTCATTCGTGAACACCTCTTCCAGGTGGATATCCCCGGGTATCACACGCTCGTCTATTTCGCCATCGCCGTCTCCCTGCTCATCACATTCACCCACCGCGAGAACATCAAGCGGCTGCTGGCAGGGACGGAGAACAAGCTGACCCATTTCAAAGGCTCCCGCTGATCCTTTTCCATTCACCCGCGTTGTAGGTGGTCATATGCGTATTTCAGTACTTGGGGCCGGAAGCTGGGGAACAACACTTGCCATTGTGCTCTGTGAGAATTTCCGCGATGTGACCCTCTGGAGTTACCGTCCGGACCAGACCGAGGAGATGCGCGAAGCGCGGACGAACAAGGATTACCTGCCCGGTGTCACCCTGCCGAAGCATCTCAAGATCACTCACGATGTGGAGGAAGCCGCCTCCAAAAAGGATATGATCATCACGGCGGTGCCGTCCCAATTCCTCCGGAATATCCTGAAGGACATCGCCCACATCGATCTGACCCGGACCATCATCGTGAACGTGGCGAAGGGGATCGAGAACTCCACCCTGATGACGATGTCCGAAGTGATGCTGGATGTCCTCGAACACGAAAAACGCTCCAACATCGCCATCCTCTCGGGACCGAGCCATGCGGAAGAGGTCGTGAAGCGGATCCCGACCGCTGTCGTCTCTTCCTCGTTCAGTGCCCGCACCGCAAAGATCGTCGCTCAATCCTTCAACACTCCGTACTTCCGCGTTTACGTTTCGGACGATATCCGCGGCGTGGAGCTCGGCGGTGCACTCAAGAACGTCATCGCCATCGGCGCCGGCGTTGTGGACGGTGCAGGATTCGGCGACAATACCAAAGCAGCCATCATCACCCGCGGTATCGCGGAAATGACCCGTCTCGGCGACAAGATGGGAGCTCTTCCTCGCACGTTCTCCGGACTTTCCGGCGTCGGTGACCTGATCGTCACCTGTATGAGCAAGCACAGCCGTAACCGCCATGTCGGCGAGGAACTCGGCCGCGGACGGAAGCTCGACGACATCCTCGGTGAGATGGTGATGGTCGCCGAGGGGGTCGCCACTTGTAAATCTGCCGTGGACCTTGCGCGCAAACATCACACCGAAATGGCCATCTTCTCCGAAGTGCATAACATCATGTTCAGCGGCAAAGAACCGCATAAAGCCACTGAGGACCTGATGACCCGCAGCATCAAAGGGGAACACTGATCCACTCCACTGTCCGGTCAACCGCGCGAGGCCGCATGTACCGATTCTTCCTCCTACTTATTCTCCCTGCAGTACTGTTCCCGCAGCAGTATGCCGATGTCATTTACACCAACGGTCGTATCTGGACCGTCGATAGCGCACGTCCGGAAGCGGAAGCGGTCGCCGTCATCGGCGGACGTATCGCCGCCGTCGGCTCTTCGAAAGCGATCGACAAGTGGAAGGGGAGCAAGACCAAAGTCGTCGACCTGAAACGCCGCCGCGTCCTCCCGGGATTCATCGACAACCACACGCATTTCATGACCGGCGGGTTCCAGCTGCAGAGCGTCGACCTCCGTACTGCCGGAGACGAGCAGGCGTTCGCGCGCATCATCGGGCAGCGGGCCAAAGAACGTCCCGGAACGTGGATCACCGGCGGGGATTGGGACCACGATCTCTGGAAGAGCGGCAAACTCCCTTCCAAAGACCTCATCGATGCACTCACCGGGGATACTCCAGTGATGGTGAACCGGTATGACGGTCATATGGCATTGGCGAACAGCGCCGCACTCAAACGGGCAGGAATCACCCGCAACACACCCGATCCTCCCGGCGGTACCATCGTCCGCGATCCTGTGACTGGAGAACCGACCGGACTGCTGAAGGATGAAGCGATGTCCCCGGTCTATGCCGTCATTCCGCCGCCCTCCGACGAGGAGCTGCTCGGCGCAGCGCGGCTGGCACTGGCAGAGGCGCGGAAACTCGGCGTCACATCCATTCAGGACATGGCATACTCCAACGGCGACCGCGACATCAAGACCTACCGTGAGCTTGAGAGGCGCGGGGAACTGACAGCGCGCATGAACTGCGTCGGTTTCATCTCCAACTGGCGTTCGCTCTCGGCGTCCGGCATTCAGGCGCCGTTCGGCACAGAGATGATCGGGCTCGGTGCGCTGAAGGCATTCGTGGACGGCTCACTCGGTTCCTCCACCGCACTCTTCTTCGAGAAATTCCTCAACGAGGATACGTATGGACTGCCGATGGATGTGGTGACGGACGGACGGCTCGAACGGTGGATGACGGCGGCGGACAGCGCACGGCTGCAGCTGCGGGTGCATGCCATCGGGGACAGTGCCAACAGTCTGCTGCTGGATATGTTCGACCGCATCGTCCGGAAGAATGCAGCGTGGGACCGGCGGTTCCGCATCGAACATGCGCAGCATATCCACCCGAAGGATTTCCAGCGGTTCGCATCGCTCGGCGTGATCGCCGCCGTGCAGCCGTACCATGCCATCGATGACGGCCGCTGGGCAGTGAACCGCATCGGCGATGTGCGGTGCCGGACCACCTATCCGTTCCGCTCCTTCCTGGATGCCGGCGTGAAACTCAGCTTCGGTTCGGACTGGACCGTTGCTCCGCTCGATCCGCTGCTCGGCATCTATGCGGCCGTCACCCGCCGCACCATCGATGGTGCCAATCCCAACGGATGGTATCCCGAACAGCGCATCACCGTCCGCGAAGCGATCGAATGTTATACCATCAACAACGCCTACGCCGCATTTGAAGAACAGGAGAAGGGGAGCATCACCGCCGGAAAACTCGCCGATATGGTCGTCCTTTCGGATGATATCCTGACCGCTGATCCTGTGCGGATCCAAGAAATGAAAGTGATGATGACCATCCTGGGCGGAACCGTCATCTATAATAGAGAGTAAGCGCCGCAAGGGCGCTTTCGCTTGCACTTCCCTCCAACGTTTTCTATTTTCTCAGAGTGCTTTCGTTCCTCCGGTCACAAACAGTGACCATCGGTGCGGAAGCGCTCCCTGTCCCGGCAACACACCTCTGCCGGCGGAACGGCTCCATCAGCACCCTCATCAAACATATGAAGGACGCACCATGCCCGACACCGCACTACAATTCACCCCGACCGATCAGATGTTGATGGTCCAGGCCATGGCCCGGGACTTTGCCGAGAAGGAGATCCGGCCGCTGGTGATGCAGTACGACGAGTCGCAGGAATTCCCTCTGACCCTCTTCAAAAAAATGGCAGGCCTCGGGTTCCTCGGTGCATACTTCCCGGAGGAATACGGCGGCGCCGGTCTCACCGTAGCGGATTTCAGCGTGATCGTGGAAGAGATCGCGAAGGTCGATCCTTCCGTTGCCCTTGGGCTGTGCGCGCACAATGGACTCTGCATCAGTCACATCAACAGTTTTGCCGATGAGGCGCTCAAGAAGAAGTATCTTCCGGACCTCTGCAGCGGAAGGAAGATCGGCGGATGGGGGCTGACCGAAGCATTCTCCGGCAGCGATGCAGGAGGGATGAGGACCGTCGCAGTGAAGGAGGGAGAAGAGTGGGTGCTGAACGGCACGAAGAATTTCATCACGCACGGTATCACCGGTGAGACGTTCGTCATCCTTGCGGTGACGGACAGGACCAAGAGCCGATCCATCTCCGCATTCATTGTGGAGAAAGGAACGCCCGGTTTCACTTCCGGCAAGAAAGAGAACAAGCTCGGCATGCGGTGCAGTGAGACGGCCACGCTGATCTTTGACAATGTCCGCATACCGGCAGGCAACCTCATCGGCGGTGTGGGGGAAGGATTCAAGCAGGCGCTGAACGTGCTGGACGGCGGACGCATCGGTATTGCGGCTTTGGCGGTGGGTTTGGCGCAAGGAGCATTGGATGCAAGCATCGCCTATGCGAAAGTACGCGAACAGTTCGGCAAACCGATCGCAGAGAATCAAGGGATCCAATTCAAGCTGGCCGATATGGCGATGGAGATTGAAGCGTCCCGTCTGCTCACGCGAAAGGCGGCATTCCTGCGGATGAAGGGGGCGGATGTGAACCTGGCCTCCGCGCAGGCGAAACTCTTTGCGAGCGAAACAGCAACGCGCGCAGCGAACGAAGCAGTGCAGATCCACGGCGGATACGGATTCACGAAGGAGTATCCGGTGGAGAAGTTCTACCGTGATGTGAAACTGCTCACCATCGGCGAAGGGACCAGTGAGATCCAGAAGCTGGTGATCGCAAGAAATATTCTTTTATAAAACCAACTGTAATTGATTCAATGATTTATTGAATCAATTACACTTCACTCTACAATATGATCGGTACCGAGGTCCGCAAGGACGAGACATACAAGCGTAACGAAGCATTCCACCGTGAGGCGCTGAAGGCATTGGATGCGAAGTCCCGGCAGGTGATGCTCGGCGGCGGGAGCGATGCCATCGCGAAGCATAAGAAGAAAGGGAAGATGACGGCGCGGGAACGGATCGAGCGGCTCATCGATCCCAAGAGCCATTTCCTGGAGATCGGACTGTTCACGGCGTACGGTATGTACGAGGAATACGGCGGAGCACCGTCGGGCGGGACCGTCTTCGGGATCGGCACCATCGCCGGACGGGATGTGGTCATCGTCGCCAACGATGCCACGGTGAAGGCGGGAGCGTGGTTCCCCATCACCGCCAAGAAGAACCTCCGTGCGCAGGAGATCGCCATCGAGAACCGGCTCCCGATCGTCTATCTGGTCGATTCTGCCGGCGTCTTCCTGCCGATGCAGTCCGAGATCTTCCCGGACAAGGAACACTTCGGACGTATCTTCCGGAACAATGCCGTGATGTCCGCCATGGGCATCACGCAGATCGCGGCCATCATGGGACCGTGCGTGGCAGGGGGCGCG
>JAVBYA010000450.1 GCA_030824295.1 Bacteroidota bacterium | reverse complement strand
CGTGCGAACCGGTTCACATTCAGTATAATCCGGACAATCACAGCGTAAAGATCATCAATACCACTTTAAACAAACTCACCGGAGTGAAAGCGGAAGCAAAGATCTTCACGCTCGATGGACGAGAGATACCCGGACGACGTGAATCATCCGTATTGAATGTTGAAGCGGATACTTTGGCATACTGCTTCACGCTCGCGCCCCCGGTGGACGACATCGCATTCAGGAAACCGGTCTTCGCATCGTCGGTCCACGTACCGAGCCGGGAACCGGACAAAGCGGTGGACGGAAATGACGGGTCACGATGGGAAAGCAACTACGACAGTCAGCATTGGATCTATGTGGATCTGTTGAAGAAGATTTCCATCAGCAAGGTCCGGCTCCATTGGGAATCGGCATTTGCCAAAACTTACAAATTGCAGGTCTCTTCGGATAAGAACAGTTGGAGCGATATTTTCTACACGGCGGAAGGTAAACCGGGAATGATCGATATTCCCGTCAGCTCTGCCGAAGGACGGTTCGTCCGTGTATATTGCATCGAGAAAGGGACGAGTTACGGCATCTCGCTGATCAGCATGCAGGTCTTCGGCAGTGCGGCAGATTCGCTCAGCGATGTGCACTTCATTAAACTGACGCTCAGCGATAAGAATGGGAAACTGCTCTCGGATAATTTTTATTGGAGAGGAACAAAGCATCTCGATTACCGCGGGATCAATTCCCTTCCTTCGCCGGACCTCAAGACCTCCGTGCAAACCGTGATGAAGAATGATTCAGTCCGTATGACGGTGAAACTCACGAATGCTGCGACATCGCCGGCTGTTGCGCTGGCGGTGCGTATTGTGGTGAAGGACTCGGCAACGGGGGAGCAGATCCTACCGGTCATCTTTTCGGACAACTACTTTACGATGATGAAAGGTGAAACGAAAGAAATCACTGCAGAATTCGCGAAGAGCAGTCTGGGAAAAGGGAATCCGGTGATCGTTGCAGAACCGTATAACTCTTTTCCCAACTGAAATTAAGAGCGGAGATCCCGTCCCGAGATGAATATTTTGAGAGACGGGATGAACAGATGGTCTTCACAATGACACTAGGTCCTGTGCCAAATTATCGTAGATAATGAGGATTGAAACAATGTGTCATTCCCACACGATTTTTGCGGGCACATTCTGGCACGACAGCACAGTAAAAGTATTTCAATTACACACTACTAGTGCCGTTTCCAATAAATTACTTTGTGTTTTTTAAACAGTCACGCTGAGCGACGTCCCGACGATGTTCCGCTCTTAGAATCCCGCACGGTGCGGAATCCACAATGCGGGACTTCCCCCGACGGGGTCCCTTTCCCGAAGGGACCGCTTCGCGGCGGGAGACTCGCCCAATAAATTGGGCTCGCTCAGTGGCAAAGCCATCCCTTCGGGACATGACTGTCGGGACGGAGTCGAAGCGTCGTTTTTCAAATGCAAACTTGCAAGATAGAAACGGCACTAGTAGGTATCGACCAGACTCAATACTTTCAAACTATACACCAGATCTTTTCTATTCGAGTCGGTCCTGAAGAAGATCTTCTTTTGCTGGTTCGGCAGCAGATCGAAATAATTCTCCGAGAAATGTCCCTCCACCCCGTCCGGGAACTGCAGCAGCACATTCTTTGCAAGCTTATCTGAACCAAGCGTGATCTCGAATCCGTCTGGTTTTTTCTTCACTGAGACAGTATAGTTCGGTCTTTCAAGCGCCAGTTCTTTCGGATGGACGAAATATGTTCTATTCTCAACACTCACTCCCTTGTTCGGGATGAACCTGCTCACAAGAACATGCCGGTCCATCGGCCGGCTGCCGAGCAGACTGTCCTTTACGAATGTTCCGTAATTCTTACTGCAGTTCGGTTGGATGGTGATCCTCTGTTTCGCTTCGAAAATGACCGTTCCGGAAAGGTCGATCACCGAGACGTGCAGCATCCCTCCAATCTCCTCCATCCTATCCGATACAATGAACATCCGCACTGAATCACCGGTGATCTTCGGTGCTATCAATAGCGGTGCGAAGAACTCCTTTGCCTGATAATGGAGTGATTTCCATTTACCGTAATAATCGATGCTGGACCACGATGCGACCGGCCAGCAGTCATCGATCTGCCAATAGAGACTCCCCATACAGAACGGCATCGCTCTCCGGTGCGCTTCTACTGCCATCCGCACGCCGAATGACTGAACCAACTGACTCACGTAGAGATATGATGTAAAATCTTTCGGTTCTTTAAAATACCGTTCCATATACGTTTTGATCAACCGGTTCCCGTACTGCTTATCCTTCCGTTCATCCGCCATGCAGCGCTGATGAGCCAGCATCACTTTGGAATCGAGCACCCGGTCGCTCCGCAAGGTGAATTTTTTTATCGTACTGAGTTCAGGATAGGATTGGAAACCGTACTCACTGACGAACCG
Source organism: Bacteroidota bacterium (assembly GCA_030824295.1). Lineage (GTDB taxonomy): Bacteria > Bacteroidota > Ignavibacteria > UBA10030 > UBA8401 > UBA8401. The sequence continues at coordinate 6,284 of JAVBYA010000450.1, read as the reverse complement.
CGACACATTCTCCTCATACTTTTCGAACGGATCCTTCCCGTGCCAGACGCCCCAATAGTGCGTATCGCCGTTCTCTTTCGGCCGATCGGCAAATCCCGCCATGGGACTCGACGGATGATAGTACCGCGATGAATCCGCTTCGCGCAGAGCGGAAGGGATCGTCTCATAATAGAGTGCTTTCATATCCCGCTCATATGCCGCCTGATGTTCGGCGGAATACTTCTGCTTCCATCCCCATTGTTCCCAGGCGACTTCGTTCTCGTTGTTGCCGCAATAGAGTGCGATGGATGGATGATTCCGGATGCGGGTGATATTATCGACCACCTCCTGCCGGACACTGTTCAGAAAATCCTTATCCCCCGGATACATCGCGCAGGCGAAGAGCATATCATGCCAGATCAGAATGCCGTATTTGTCGCACATATCATAGAACGAGTCATCCTCATAGATCCCTCCGCCCCAGACACGCAGCATGTTCATATTCACATCCGCTGCCGCTTTCACGGTCTCTTCATGGCGCGCACGTGTCACACGGTTCTGAAAATTGTCGAGCGGAATGTAATTCGCTCCTTTCATGAATACCGGAACACCATTCAGCTCAACACGGAGTCCTATACCGGATGAATCCTTTTCCCGCACCACGTTCAGTGAACGGACTCCCATCATTGTGCGGTATTCATCATTGTTCCCCTCTTCCGATGTTACAACCGCGCTGTAGTGATACAAATATGGTTCTCCCAATCCGTTGCTCCACCACAATTTCGGTTTCTTCAGCATCCCTCGTATCGTTACCGTATTCAACCCTTTCTTCAACGGATGCCGTTCAGAATGGAGTTTCCGTGAATCTGCACTCACCGCGATGGTCACTGTTTGGTCCTTCATGCTCGAGATCTTCAGGACGGACAGGACATCGGCACTATCCTTCGAGACATGTTCCTGCATGATGTGTACATCGTCGATACGGAACGAATCCCACGCCTCAAGAATGACCGGTTTCCAGATGCCGCAGGTGATCAACCGCGGTCCCCAGTCCCACCCAAAATGGAATTGTGCTTTCCGTGAGTACATCACGATACGAGGATCGCCTTGATCATTATTCGGGAAGGCTTGTAGTTCAAAAGGAGCATTACGGTATTTCGGAAGCGTCTCATCAAAGACATTCCGGAAGAAGATGGTGATCTTGTTCGAACCGGTCCGGAGCACAGAACGGGCTTCCACCTTCCATTCCCTGAACATGTTATCCGACCGAAGAATGAGAGAATCGTTCAGATAGACCTTTGCATACGTATCAAGTCCTTTGAAGATCAAGGCGACATTCTCCCGTTTCAACACGTCGGACGAGACATCGAAGTGCGTCTGATAGACCCAGTCTCGCTCCCCGATCCACTGCAGGTCCTCCTCATTGGTGCGGTAGAACGGGTCCGGTATCAATTTATGGGAAAGGAGATCGGTGTGGACATTTCCCGGGACGGAAGCGGAATACCACCGCTGCGACGTTGCGTCCCGGAATTTCCATTGTGCATCGATCTGTTGTACGATCTTCGCCGAACTGTTCTTTGCCATAATCGATCCGCTCATTCCGCTGATTGCCGCCAATATGAAGACGATGGGGATCGACCCCATTCTGATCTGCTGAAGGTCCGTCAATATTCTATATAATGCTGTTCTCACGATATCCCTTTACGGTTCGGTTATTTGATCTGGACAGGATTCCGGTAGAGGGTATCGGTGACGCCGAGCCGGCTCATCTTGTGCGCATGGTCGCGGATGATGGCTAACGTCGAACGGTCGCTGCTCAGGATGGAATTCAACCCCTGCGGCTCCTGCGGCGGATCACCCATGAACGGATCACCCACCTTCCACATGTAATCAGGATTCTTCGCCCGGACAATACCGCCCCACGCCCAGAAATTTGTTCCGGCGAACGGCGAGCCGCCGCGGGCCGAATCATACACAAGAGAGAAGATCGTTGAGAAATATTTATCCCGTGCGGTGACCGGGCTTTCCGGTGCAAAATCTCCGCTATCCCGTCCGATGCCGAATTCTTCCATAACGATTGGTTTGTTCAAACTGCGTGCGTAGGCAAGATGACTGTTGATATACTCCGTTGCTTTTTCGATGGTGCCGGGGAGCGTCTCATCCTGTTTCTTTGGATCGAACCATCCCCAGTTGTACGGCCAGAGATGCATCGTCAGATAATCCACATGCACCGAACGGTGTGCCTGCATGAAACATTCCGCGTTCTGGTAACTGCCGGCGAGTCCTTCGTTACCGGTGGAGACCAGATGAAGTGTATCCAACGATTTGATGTAACCGGAGGTCTCATCGATCCATCGGTAGAATGCCGGAAGATTCTGTTCCGTCTCCGGTCCGTTCGTGCCGGGACGTGGTTCGTTCGCCAGCTGCCACGACATGATCGTCGGATCCTCACGGTAGAGCCGCCCGTTATAGTGATTCTCTCTCAGGACGATATGTTTGATGAGGTCCCGGTAATACTCGTTCGCTTTTTCATTCGAATAGAAGGTGGCTGAGAAGGTCATAAATTTGTCCCAGCCGTCTTTTTCAGGATCGAATGTCGGTGAACCACTCGCCCAGGCGATGTATTCCGAGAATCCTCCGGACCATTCCCAGAAGTTACTGAAGTAGATGACCGCTTTCATATTCCTCTTATCCATCTCCGCCAGAAGGAAGTCAAGACCAAGGAGCAAAGTGTCGTCGTAGATGCCCGGCGAACGGACAGTCGCTGGTTTGACAGCACGAAGCCTCTGCGCCGTCTCTGAACTTCCCAGTACACGGAGATTTGTCACTCCGTTCGCACTCAACGAATCCAACTCGCGTAAAAGACGGGGCCGGTCCCCTGTCGCCCCGGGAGAACCGATATAACATCCGTACCAGACATTCGTTCCGGCATAATAATACGGCTGGTCCCCCAGCATGAATTGTGTGCCGCGGACCTGTACAAAATGCCGCTCTTCTCCAAAGGGCCAAAGACCGGTGCAACCTTGGATGAAAAGAGCTGTGCAGAGAACTGCGAAGAAGGAAAGACGTTTCACGGTACGCTCGCTGATATTGTTTGGAATTGATGGTACAAAATAGACCAAGACATATTGAACAACAATCATTCCAAAATCGGAGGATGAAAACTGTTCATTTTGAAGATTTTTATCGGTATTATTTTCCACACACATGCCGATATTTATCAATTTAATAAATGTTTATTATAGGAATAACCGTTCTTTGAGAACCAACGACCATTGAATGAACAGGACCGTTCTCATATTGCTGCTGATACTTGGGACGATCGCATCGACCCATCTGCTTCCGTTCCAGCCGATCGTCGGATATGCGGGAACAAAGATCGTCAGTTCGATCCTCTTTCTGGTGATGGCGTTCTTTTTGTTCAGGACGCCCATGGAACCGAACACTCTTCGAGCGATGGTGATCCTCTTCGTCATCCTCCGGTTCAGTTTCATCTTCATGCATCCGGTCGGCTCGGATGATATCTTCCGCTATCTCTGGGACGGGAAGGTCCAGGCATTCTCCATCAATCCGTACCTCTTCGCACCGAACGCTTCGGAGTTAGCCCATCTCCAGACCGGGCAATTGCCGGCACTCATCAATCAGCCGCATATGCCGACGATGTATTTTCCGCTGAGCGAGTGGATCTTTTATCTTGCATATCTCATCGGCGGCGTACATTTCTTCGCGTACAAGTCCCTCTTGTTCATCGCAGAGATGATAACGCTGTTCGGGCTCATCAAAACACTGGAACTTCGGAACATCGACAGGAAATACCTTCTCCTCTTTTTCGCTTGTCCACTGATGATCTTCGAATACAGCATCGATGCCCATGTGGACCTGTTCGGTCTGATGTTCCTCATACTGTTCCTTCATAAATATCTTGAAGGAAAACTCGTCACGGCGTTGGTCTTCCTTGCCTGTTCCTTCTCCGTCAAACCGGCGGCACTGATCATGCTGCCGGTACTGTTCTTCCATGGAAGGACCTGGAAGGAACGGATAACGATCCTCATCCTTCCCTTCGCTCTGCTCGCGGCACAGTTCCTTCCGTATCTTTTTGACGGCGACATCTTCGTCTCCCTGCGGGCCTTCACTCGACATTGGACGTTCAATGGATTCTTCTTCAATCTCTTCAATCTGTATTTCCATAACAACCAGCCGGCACGGATCACTGCGGCACTCTTCCTGTTGATCGTGGTCATCGCGATCAACTTCACGAAATATCCGGTATTGGAGAAGATCTATTATTCCGTTCTGGCATTACTGTTATTCTCCCCCGTCGTGCATCCGTGGTATATCGGCTGGGTGGGGATCCTCGTACCGTTGGTCCGGAAACCGAGCGGAATCTATCTCATCGCTGCTGCCGGACTCACGGTATTGACACCGCTGCAGTTCCAGTTGGAAGGGATCTGGAAAGATCATTGGGAGGTACTGATCATCGAGTATGTTCCGGTGCTGATGCTCTTGGGATATGAATTCCGGCATCGGTATCGGGAGATCATGCCATCGGCCGCACCAGACGAAACAACTTGAGCCATTTAGATCGATTGTTGAAACTTCTACCGTGCCGGCATGATATGTTCACTGCAGCGAACCACGATTTTTTGTGTTGGATACTCAAGGTATTACCGTAACAGATCCCACCTTGGAAGATCACCATGGCACGTCTCATATCGGCCTGGATAGATAACGAAGAGGATGTCACTCACTGAGGTGTCTTACTCCGATCCTGAACAACAACACCCGAGCTTGTCTCGGGTGTTTTCGTTTTGTCGGTTTCGTGTGGATGCATCTTCTCTCGGAGCGTTCTCTTCGACAACATGGTTCGCTGGGCTGTTCGAAAGGATCTTGCTCACCAATCCCTGAATAGTAGCAATACCAGAAAGCGGTCCCGGGTCTTCCTATTTTCTGTCATCTCATAAGAAGAACGTACCGCAGTGTCTTAACGCCGATCGGCCGCCGAAGCGGACTTCATGACAGATAGCACTGAACAGTGGATGGAAGAAGGACCATTGTAAAATGAACAGGGCACTCCACGATATATTCCGAATTGTTGAACTGGCATTGCGGTTGTTGGCCCGCAAACTCAAGATCAGTTATGAGGCAGCCAATATCCTTGTCTATTATCTTCTGATCCCTCTTTCCTGGGCTCTGTTGATCGATATCGCCGTCGGCACTTACTATTATACGGCAGCGTTCATCACGCTCTGCATCCTGGTGCGGATATTTGTCCGCGACGGTGAGACGTTCGCACAAAACCTGTTCGAGTATTCTGTGGAATTCTTGTTATATTTTAGAAGATTCGGAGTGGGGTATATCGCAGCCTCGATCATTTTCTGTGTGATCGTTCCGATCTTGCTCTATGCTATCATCGTGTCTTACATCTGAAGCGGAACGAAAATTCGCGACGGCAAGAACATCCTTGACGTAGCTGCATCATTTCCCTTCCCCGATATTCTTCGTATCTTCTTTCACATTACATTCAACGATATACGGTATCCGATCGCATCTCCATGTTCAACGGTCTGGTGAATCTCCATGATTTCGTCATCCTGGCGCGTAAGCTGCGCTCGGCAGGTCGTCGTGTGACCATCGCAAAACTGTTCGGCAACAGCTCGTCCCGGGTGCAACACTCGTGGGAACATACCGATGCCGCTCCGGTGCACTGGTGGAATGTTCCGGCTATCCATGAACGATGGAACAGACTCATCACCGGGGATCCCTCTCTTCCCTACCAAACCCACGTCTACCGCAGCTACTTGTCGTCAAGGCAAGCAGTGACAGGACTGTCACTCGGGTGCGGAATCGGTCTAAAAGAAGAACAATGGATACGCTCGTGTCCGAACCTGCATCTCACCGGGACCGATATCTCTGAACAGCGGATCGCACAGGCTTCTTCCAATGCTACATCAAAGGGACTGCAGGAACGGCTCCGGTTCCGAACTTCAGACATCCATACGGAAGAGCATCCGGACGGTTCGTTCGATCTGATCATTGCCGACGGGTCGCTGCATCATTTCCATTCTCTGCATCTTGTTCTGCCGAAACTGCACCGGTGGCTGAAGAATGATGCTCTATTGGTGGTGAACGATTATGTTGGTCCCTCCCGATTCCAATGGAGCGATCGTCAATTGGAAGCAGTCAATGCAGCGCTGCGGTCGATCCCGGAAGCATTGCGGACAGAACTGAACGGTTCCGTCAAGAAGAAGGTCTACCGTCCCGGCAGACTGAGCATGATCATCAGTGACCCGTCCGAAGCAGTGGAG
>JAVBYA010000314.1 GCA_030824295.1 Bacteroidota bacterium | reverse complement strand
AACAGCGGTGTGAAGAACTTTCACATTGAAGCACTCGCCGCGTCCGGAGCGATGATGTACGCCGGCGGATATAATTTTGACGGAGGGTTCTATGTCTCCTCCGATTTCGGCGCAACGTGGAACGAACGGACCGGTGCTTCGGCGCTGAAGTTCGTGAAAGCGATCGTCCGCACCAACACCTCACTGCTGGCCGGCACGTACGGTATGGGTCTCTTCCGTTCCACGGATGAAGGTACATCGTGGACGAAGATCGATTCCGGACTCACTAACACTGCGTTCAGCGCGCTTTTGAATGTGAAGGGAACGATCTACGCCGGCAGTACATCCGGTGTGTTCGTCTCGACGGATGACGGGATATCGTGGACGAAGCGGTCGACGGGTTTGACCACCACCCAAGTGCAGGCATTCTGTGCCAACGACTCGATGGTCTTTGCCGGAACGACCAATGGTATCTTCGTTACGAAGAATGCCGGAGATACGTGGACTGCTAAGAATAACGGACTGTCCTTCTCCGTCTCGTATGCCCTCGGTATCAGCGGCGGCAAGCTGCTCTCTGCTTCGAATGCCAGCGTCTGTTACTCCAATAACTTCGGCGACAACTGGAACAATGCGGTCACGCAAAATGGAATGTCCGGATACACCGTTACCCCGGCGATGCTCGTCACCGGGAACACCGTCTACGCGGCAACGATGTACGACGTCTACCGCTCGGACAATAATGGTATCAATTGGGTGAAGAGGAGCAGCGGTATCAATGCCGTCTCGTCACAGGGATTGTTCGCCGGACCGTCCGTCCTGCTGAGTTCGTACGGGACATACGGCATCAAGCGGAGCACCGATGGAGGGCAGTTCTGGAGGAATAGCGATTCCACGTTGTCCACACAGATCAAATCATTCTATGCCGGAGATCGGAATATCCATGCGTCGAGCGCTACCGGTGGACTCTTCCATACCACGGATCTTGGGGTGAAGTGGATCTCCGATACGATGCCCTCCGGTGTCTTCACCGTCGCATCCGGTTGGGCGAGGATCGGCAGCACCATGTATGTATCGGAGAACGGGAAAGGGGTCTTCAAATCCACGAACGGAGGAGGGAAGTGGGTGGCAGCATCAACGGATATCAGTATGCCGAAGGCCATCTGGTCCTTGCTTGCGGTCGACACCATCCTGTATGCCGGAACGATCGGGGGTATTTTCCGTTCATCCACCGGCGGGAATACGTGGGTTCAGTCCAGCGGCGGAAATACGACCTTACAGAATGCCGTGGTCACCGCTCTCTCATGGGTGAATGGAAAAATGTATGCGGCAACAATGGAATTGGGCGTGTTCCTCTCGACCAACAACGGCGCCACGTGGAGACTGTTCGGTACACCGCTGCAGACAAGCGTGAATTCCTTCGCCACCTCCCAACAGCGTTTGTTTGCCGTGTCACAAAAGGACGGCATTGTGGTATTGAAAGATACCGTCTGGACCCCGTTCATGACCGGTCTGCCGACGAAACAGATCGGCTCCGTGCAATTCGCCGGGGACACCATCTATGCTTCTACGCTTGGTATGGGTATTTGGAAACGTCCCTTCGCGGATGTGCTGACCGGCGTTGGCAGGACGTCAGGCTCGGTGCCGGAAGGATTCTCGCTCTCGCAGAATTTCCCTAATCCGTTCAATCCGGCCACGATCATCCGCTTCACCGTCCCTTCCGCTCAGCACATTACACTGAGTGTGTACGACATGCTCGGGCGCCGTATCGCCGTTCTTACGGACGGTATCCGGAATGCCGGATCGTATGATGTTCCGTTCCGGGCGGACGGTCTCGCATCCGGCATCTATCTCTACCGGCTGCAGACATCGGCTGGTTCGGTGACAAGAACAATGACCCTCATCCAATAAGACCAAAAGGAGAACGACACATGAAGTGGTTGGCAGTCTGCTGTTTGATGATCGTTAGTGCTGTGCAGGCCCAGAATTTCTGGAGCAGGATCGAACCGTATTGGTACGGTTTGAACGAGATCCGTTTCGGCGGCGGTGATACCGTGTTCGGTACGTGGAATTCCGGTTTCTCACGCTCCACGAACAACGGTGAAACATGGACGACTCCGATCCTCATCAATTTCGTGCAGGATATTCACGTTGTTCCCAACGGGAATATCTTCCTGGCGCAGAACCAGAACAGACTATCCCGTTCCACTAACCGCGGTGCAAGCTGGACCATCGTCGGCACCGGCATCACCCCGACGTCGTGCTCGTCCGTTCTGGCGAATGCCGCCGGCATTGTTGTCACCGGAACACAGAACGGTATCTTCCGTTCTACGGACAACGGCACGAACTTCACCCGCGTAGCCGGTCCTGCACAGATGGGAGCTGATACCGTCGTCAGTGCAATGGCAACGTATGACGGCAGTGTGTGGTATGCCTTCACCCGATCGAACGGCAATCCGGAACGCGGATATGCTCTGCGGTCCACCGATGCCGGGGCAACATGGACGAAAGGAAGTACAAGTCTTGATTCTGCCGCCATCTATAAAGCGTATGTCGCCGCTTCCGGCACGATCTATGTCCGCACCGGGAATGGATTGCGTGCATCCGCGGACGGCGGGAATTCCTGGTTCCGTGCCGCATTCGATAATGAATACATCAGCGATGTGGCGTTCTCTTCAACCGGAACACTCTATGTCACCCGGGACGGGAAAGCGGACAATCAATGGCTTCATGTCTCCACAACCAACGGCTCTTCCTGGACACCCATCTCTACACCCTCATTCGGGCTCTCCGGTATTCACATCAATAGTGCCGGTCATCTTTTCCTGTCGCAGGATCAAACGTACCGCTCCACGGATAACGGCGCAACGTGGAAAGCATTGCCTGTCTCATTTCCGAATGTCGGCGTGATCACGGAGAGTCCTTCCGGAGAATTGTTCCTATCCGCCGGAGGTACTCAATATCAGAATCTGTACCGTTCCGCGAATAACGGAATCTCCTGGACGCACATGAACACCGGTGTGGTCGGCCTTCCGGCGATCGCATTCCATGCGGACACGATGATCGTGGCGGACAATTACTATCCGGCGAAACTCTTCCGCTCCACCAACAACGGCGCAAGTTTCACAGCGGTCACCGGTATCACCATCCTGACCGGATACGTCAATGCACTGCACAGCACTCCGCAGCGCACTCTGCTTGCCGGGACTTCCACCGGGATCTTCCGCAGTGTGAATCACGGCAAAGCGTGGACGAACGTCTCTACGACCCCTGCTTCGACCATCCGGCAGCTTCCGAACGGGACCCTCTACGCTTTCCGTTCATTCTCCGCTTCCGGTATCTTCCGTTCCACCGATGACGGTCTGACCTGGGCCGAACAGAAGACCGGTATGGGCAATACCATCGTGCACAGTCTTGCCGTTGCTCCGAACGGTGATCTCTTTTCGGGCAGTGATGCCGGACTCTTCCGCTCCACCGATGCCGGAAGTAATTGGGTCCGCATCGATACGCAGCAAATGAAACCGTACGGTATCTTCGTCACTGTGAACAAAGAGGGGACCCTCTTTTTCGGCGGTGCGAAGAACGGCACGAACTCCGTCGTCAATCGTTCCACGAATTCCGGGGCAAGCTGGACGCAGATCACTCCTGAGATCAGTGCCATTGACAATCAGGCAACGATCCGCTCATTGTTCACGTCATCGTCCGGCTATCTCTTTGCCGGAACATCGATCGGCATGTTCCGCAGTCAGCAGAAGACCACAGCAGTAACGGACGATCCGTCTATTCTACCGGCCCGGTTCGCACTGGAACAGAATTTCCCGAATCCATTCAATCCGATAACGACCATCCGGTTCCATCTTGCGGCTGCTGCTTCAGTGAGATTGACAGTTTATGACATGCTTGGCAGGGAGGTCCAACGGTTGGTGGACGAAATGAAAAATGCCGGAACACACTCTGTTCAGTTCGATGCTTCCTCATTGTCCAGCGGTATCTATTATTATGCTGTCAGTGCAGGAACGGTCACCACCACAAAGAGGATGGCCCTGGTGAAATAGGGATAGGGAGAAGTGTGCTGTTGATAGCGGAGTGAAGCACTCCGTTCACAAGTTCCTTTAAGTCCATACAGAGCGAGCGTCCGCTCATTGGTGTCAGGTCTCCTCCTGGGGAGGTAGGAGACCGAAACCGGCGGCGGACCATCGAAGCGGAATGCGAGCGATCGTGTTCCGCTTTTTTTTGTCCAAAACGTTGCTTGAATGCCAAACAACTCTTTTCTATATTTTGTCCCCTGATTGTTCCACTTCATCATGCATTGATGCCAAAGATCTACTGCACATCCTTCGACTCCAAGATCGGCACGATCTATATCGCTTCCAGCGATAAAGGGGTGTGTAAGATCTGCATTCCCAAAGAGACCAAGCGTGATTTCTTCGGATGGCTGGCAACACACTTCAATGAAGAGGATGTGGTGGAGAACAAGAGCCGCAACAAAGAAGTGATCGATCAGCTGACCCGTTACTTCAACGGTAAGCTGGCGAAATTCTCAGCACCAATCGACCTCATCGGTACATCGTTCCAGCTCCGCGTCTGGAAAGAACTCCGAAACATTCCGTACGGCACGACCATCTCGTACAAACAGCTCGCCCGCCGCGCCGGCGTTCCCCGCGGTTTCCAGGCGGTCGGACTCGCCAACAGCTGCAATCCTATTCCCATCATTGTTCCGTGCCACCGTGTGATCGGTTCGGACGGTTCCCTGACTGGCTATGCGGCCGGTATCAAGACCAAAGAGTTCCTCCTCCGCGCTGAAGGCGCCATCCTCATATAGTCTGGACGGGACACCGTCCCGTCCCGCGACGCGGTCGAAGCATCGCTTCGACCTACACAGTTTCCTCTGCGTTCTTTGCGTCCTCTGCGGTGATCGTTTGTTCTTTGCATGCTAGCGTAACCGCCGGCTCTGGCATTTTCTTGATACCCCGGGATGAATCCCGGGGCTTCAAGACGCCTAGGCGACATTCTTAATATGTAGGTTCTTTTTTTTTCCCTTTTGTGTTTTCGTGTCTTTGTGGTTCCATTTTCTTTGCGTCTTAGCGCCTTTGCGTGAGTGCTTGTCTGGACGTGACACCGTCCCGTCCTGCACCGCGGTCGAAGCATCGCTTCGACCTACTCCTTTCCTTCTGCGTTCTTTATGTGTAGGTTCATTTTCCCTCTTTTGTGTTTTCGTGTCTTTGTGGTTCCATTTTCTTTGCGTCTTCGCGTCTTTGCGTTAGTGCTTGTCTGGACGGGACACCGTCCCGTCCCGCGACGCGGTCGAAGCATCGCTTCGACCTACACATTTTCCTCTGCGTTCTTTGCGTCCCCTGCGGTGATCGTTTGTTGTTTGCATGCTATCGTAACCGCCGACCCAGGCATTTTCCTGATACCCCGTGATGAATCTTGGGGCTTCAAGACGCCCGGACAACATTCTTTACGTGTTGGTTCTTTTTTCTCTTTAGTGTTTTCGTGTCTTTGTGGTTCCATTTTCTTTGCGTTTGCGTGAATGTTTTTGGCATTTTTTTCTTGCGCATCGACCTTGTCAATTTGGAATCTGTAATGTGATCATTGCTCCATTGTTCATTGCTCTTTCCACCCCCTCCTTTGCGTCTTCGCGTCTTTGCGTGAGTGCTTGTCTGGACGGGACACCTTCCCGTCCCGCGACGTGGTCGAAGCATCGCTTCGACCTACACATTTTCCTCTGCGTTCTTTCCGTCCTCTGTGGTGATCGTTTGTTCTTTGCATGTTAGCGTAACCGCCGGCTATGGCATTTTCTTGATACCCCGGGATGAATCCCGGGGCTTCAAGACGCCTAGGCGACATTCTTAATATGTAGGTTCTTTTTTTTCCTTTTGTGTTTTCGTGTCTTTGTGGTTTCCTTTTCTTTGCATTTGCATGAATGTTTTTCGCATTTTTTCTTGCGCATCAAACTTGTCAATTTGGAATCTGGAATTTGATAATTCATCATCCATCATTCATAATTCTTCATCTCTCTTGCCTTTTTCTCAGTCCCTTCTGTGTTCTCTGTGGTGCAGTTTTCATGGTTCCTTGCATACGGTTCCTGGAAAGTTGACCGCCGTCATGTGCCGGTTGAAAATCCGGCAATAATTGCGTACCTAACATCATTGAAATCAGTATGGGGAACGAACAATGGCAAAGATCCTGGTCGTCGATGACGAACCATCCATCCGGAATATGATCATCGCTGTGCTCCGCTCCAAAGGTCATGAACCGATCGAAGCGGATAACGGCATCACTGCATTGGATATGGTGAAACTCCATTCACCGCAGCTCATCATCAGCGATGTGAACATGGTGAATATGAACGGCTTCATGCTGCGCGAGATCCTGCAGCAGGACCAGCTCACCGCCCGGATCCCGATGATCATGATGACCGGCATCGCCAAGGATGCCGGCGCATGGATGTCCGACCCTTCCGTTCAGTACCTCGCCAAACCGTTCAAGATCGCCGAGCTCATGGCGCTTGTGAACGAGAAACTGAACCAACTCTCCATCGGCTGACCACCCGCACCGCCTCTCCGGTCAACGGCGATGCATTGCATCGCCGTCGTAATTTGCGTATTTTCCTTCAGCTTCTGGCCCTCACACCGGCCGTTCTTCCATTAGTCTGAGAACCTCCTTCGAATGTCCTTATTGAATCAATTGAATCCCGTCCAGCGCGATGCTGCCGCCGTGGTCAACGGTCCGGTCATGATCGTCGCCGGTGCGGGAAGCGGAAAGACCCGCGTCCTCACCTTTCGTATCGCTCATCTGCTTGAATCCGGCGTTCCGCCGTATGAGATCCTTGCGCTCACCTTCACCAACAAGGCCGCAAAGGAGATGAAGGAGCGCATCGAACGGCTCATCGGTCATCAGGCGCATCAGGTTTGGGCCGGGACGTTCCACTCCATCTTCGCCCGCATCCTCCGCGCTGAATGCGAACCGCTCGGTTACTCCCGCTCCTTCACCATCTACGATACGGATGATTCACTCGGCGTCATCAAGAACATCATGAACGGACTGAACATCCCGCAGCAGCAGTTCAGTCCCCGTGCCGTCCTTTCCCGCATCAGCGGCGCCAAGAACCAGATGATCACCCCGGCGGAGTATGCGGACCTCGCAAAGGAATTCTTCGAATCGAAGGTGGCGGAGATCTATCCGGAATACGTGCAAAAGCTCCACAAGAACAATGCGATGGATTTCGACGACCTGCTGCTGAAACCGATCGAACTCTTCGAGAAGAACGAACGGGTGCTGGAGAAGTATCAGTATCGTTTCAAGTATCTGCTGGTGGACGAGTATCAGGATACGAACCGCGCGCAGTACACGCTCATCAACATGATCGCGAAGAAGTTCAAGAACATCTGCGTGGTGGGGGACGATGCGCAGAGCATCTATGCCTTCCGCGGTGCGGACATCAAGAACATCCTCGATTTCGAACGGGACTATCCCGAAGCGAAAGTGTTCCGCCTGGAACAGAACTACCGCTCCACCAAGAACATCCTTGCGGCCGCGGACTGCGTCATCAAGAACAACCGGAACCAGATCCCCAAAACGCTCTGGACCGATAATCCGACCGGCGACCGCATTACCGTGGTTGAAGCGGACGATGACAAAACGGAAGGACTCCAGATCTCGCACCGCATCCAGGAGCATGTCACCAAAGAGAAACTGGACCTGAAGCATTTTGCCGTGTTGTACCGGACGAACGCACAGTCCCGCTCGATCGAGGACGCCATGCGCCGCTCCGGCATCCCGTATGTGATCATCGGCGGGGTGGCGTTCTATCAGCGGAAAGAGATCAAGGATGTGCTCGCGTATCTCCGGCTGATCGTCAATCCCAAGGATGAAGAGAGTCTCATGCGGGTGATCAACTTCCCCGCGCGCGGCATCGGCGATACTACGGTGGAGAAACTGACCATGCATGCCGGCGCGACCGGCGCTGCATTGTTCGATGTGGTAAAGGATCCCCGTCCCATACCGACACTGGCGGACCGGGCGAAGAATTCCGTCATGGCCTTCGGTGCGCTCATCACCAAATACATGGAACTGAAGTCCCAGATGTCCGCCAGCGAGATCGCCCGGGCACTGGTGGACGATCTCGGCATCCTGCGCCTGTTCAAGGATGAACAGACGCCGGAATCGCTCGGACGGTGGGAGAACGTGCAGGAATTACTCTCCGCCATCTCTGAATTCGTCGACCAGAACAAGGAGAAGGGGACCCTCGAGAATTTCCTGGAGGAAGTGGCGCTGGTATCAGCGATCGATTCCATGGTGGATGAGAAGAATGCCGTGACGCTCATGACGCTCCATGCGGCCAAAGGACTCGAATTCCCGGTGGTCTTCATCGCCGGTATGGAAGAAGGATTGTTCCCGCTCTATCAGGTGACGCCCGATCCGGGAGAACTGGAAGAGGAACGGCGTCTGTGTTACGTTGGCATCACCCGCGCCATGAAGAAACTGTACATCACCTCCGCGCGCATCCGTTACCGGTTCGGTGATGTCACCTATCCGGTCGTTTCCCGTTTCGTCTCCGAGATCAGTGATTCACTGCTGGAACGGGAGACCACGCGCCGTCCGGCATATACAGCGAATGTCGTTTCCTCTCTGCAGCAGTCCCGCGAACGGTACATGAGTTCCATTCAAAAGAAGTCTCCGCCGAAACAGGAGGCATTCACGCCGGATGATGAACCCGATTATGACAACGAATCGCAGGACGAGATCCGGCTGAAGGTGGGAGTGTACGTGGAACACGAAGTGTTCGGACGCGGCAAGGTGACCGGACTGAGCGGGAGAGGGGACGCGGCAAAAGCCGTGGTCAATTTCCAAAGTGTC
>JAVBYA010000396.1 GCA_030824295.1 Bacteroidota bacterium | reverse complement strand
TTTCTTCTTCAGCTTTCCATAATGGAAGTATGCTGCGCAAGCGCCTTCCGGTGAGACCATCGGTGCACCGACAGGATGCTCGGGCGTGCATTGGGTACCGAACACGGTGCATTCGTGCGGCTTCTTGAGTCCCTGCATGATGATGCCGGCGATGCAGAGCGGCGATTCTTCGACAGCGATATCCTCAAGGGGGAACACTTCTTCCGCGTTGAACCGCTGGTACCGTTCACTCAATCCGAATCCGCTCATCGGTATCTCACCGATGCCGCGCCATGTACGGTTCACCACAGTGAAGACCTTGTTGATGACATCCTGTGCCGGCACATTCCCCGTTCTGGAGACCGAGCGGGCGTATTGATTCTCCACTTCGTGCCGTCCCTCTTCAAGCTGCTTCACCGTCATATAGATCCCCTGCAGGATGTCGACCGGTTCGAATCCGGTCACGACGATGGGAACGCGGTATTTTGCAGCGATGGGAAAATACTCCTCATAGCCCATGATAGTGCAGACATGACCGGCGGCGAGGAATCCCTGCACACGGCTCTGCTTTGAAGACAACAATGCTTCCATTGCCGGCGGGACAAGAACGTGGGACGAGAGGATGGAGAAGTTGTTCACATTCAGCCGTTCCGCCTGCGACACGGCCATGGCGTTCGCCGGCGCGGTCGTTTCGAAACCGACAGCGAAGAAGACCACTTTCTTTCCCGGATTCGCCTGTGCGATCTTGACCGCATCCAGCGGCGAGTAGACGATGCGGATATCTCCGCCGGCGGCCTTCACGCTGAGCAGGTCCTTGGACGATCCGGGAACGCGGAGCATATCGCCGAATGATGTGAAGATGACGTCAGGACGGGAAGCAATAGCGATCGCTTTGTCGATGATGGCGAGCGGCGTGACGCAGACCGGGCAGCCGGGACCGTGCACCATGGTGATGCCGGGAGGAAGGAATTCCTCGATCCCCGATTTCACGATGGTATGCGTCTGACCGCCGCATATCTCCATGAGGGTCCATTCCTTGGTGGTGACGGCGTGGATCATCTCCGAGAATTTCTTTGCGGCCGCCTCGCTGCGGTATTCATCCACGTACCGCATGTTCAGTTCGCTCCTTTGGGATCGGAATGGGGCTGTTCCCCTTCGTTCAGTTCCTCCAATCCCCCCTCCATTTCCATGATCATTTTGATCGTTTCGAGCGCCTCTTCCTCGTTCACTTTGCTGATGGCGAAGCCGACATGGACGATCACATATTCGCCGACGGCGATGCCGGGGACCCAGTCCAGGCAGATCTGTTTGACGATACCGCCGAAACTGACCTTACCCATGACCGGTTCACTGTCGTTCTGAATCTCGATGACCTTACCGGGGATTGCGAGACACATGGTGGCTCCTTTTATGATTCGTGATGAATGACAAACCGTTCGTTCTGTCTGCGGTTCCCGCAGAGCACCGTTCCATAGAGCTGACCCAGTGAGATACCGCCGTCATTCGGCGGGATGCGCTGATGCCAGTACGGCACAAATCCTTCTTCGTTCAAACGGAGGATGGTCCGCTCCGTGAGCATTGCATTCTGAAAGCAGCCGCCGGAGAGAAGGACGGTCGTTCTTCCCATCCGTTCTGCAACGGCAACAATGATCTCCGCCATCGTGCGGTGGAACCGTCCGGCGATGACCGACGGCGGTGTATTGCTGCGCACATCGTCGATCACAGAACGGATCATCGGTTCCCAATCCACTTGTGCGACCGACGGATCCGACGGCAGCACTCCGATGGTGAACGGATACGGTCCGTCCGCATTCATATCGGCAAGTGACTCAAGTTCCAGTGCGGCCTGACCTTCATATGCCATCACATGACGCAGTCCGATCAACGAACTGACCGCATCGAAGAGCCGTCCCGCGCTCGATGTGCGGGGGGAGTTCAGACCATTCAGCAGCATCCGCCGCAGCGTCTCCACCTGCTGCGGAAGGAACTGTTTCACCGGCGGAAGATCACCGCAGTCATGCAGTGTACCATTCGTCATCTCGTAGAGAAGTCCGAGTGCGGTCCTGCGCGGTTCTTTGACCGCTGCCGCGCCGCCGGGGAGCGGGAACGGACGGAACGTAGCGATACGCTGCATCTCTTCGCCGTCCCACGAGAAGAACTCCCCTCCCCAGATGGTGCCGTCGTCGCCGAATCCGGTACCGTCCCACGCAACGCCGAGCAGTTCACCGCTCACGCGGTTCTCTGCCATACAGGAGAAGATATGGGCTGCATGATGATGTACGATCTGTGTCGGCTGCAGCAGTGACTGTGCAAACTTTCCGGAGAGATAATCAGGATGAGCATCCGCCGCGATCACATCGGGCACAAGGTTGTACAGATGCTGCAATCCATTCACCGACTCCTTGAACGCCTGGAACGATTGCTCCGTCTCCAGGTCCCCGATGTGCTGACTGACGAAGACCGCGGCGCCGGCATTCACGGCAACGGTATTCTTCAAGTGTGCGCCGACCGCGAGGATGGTCCGGTCCGGCGCCTGCTCCAGCATCACCGGCAGCGGTGCAAGTCCGCGCCCGCGGCGCAGGACCGACTCGCGTCCGGCAATGATGCGGACGATGGAATCATCGGCGTGGCGGAGGATGGGGCGGTCATGCATCAATAAGAGATCGGCGATCCCTCCCAGGCGGCGGAGCGCATCGGCATCATCGATGCAGATCGGTTCGTCGGTGAGATTGCCGCTGGTGGCGATGAGGGGCTGCGGCAGTTCTTTCATGAGCAGATGATGCACCGGAGCATATGGAAGCATGATGCCGAGGAACGGATTGCCGGGAGCGATGGAGGGAGAGAATCCGATTGCTGGAACGGGTCTCCCCTTCTTCCGTACGAGAACGATCGGAGCAGCCGTTCCGCGGAGCGCATCGGATTCCTTCGCACTCATGTCACAATACTGCGCAGCGGTTTCGATGTTCGGCATCATCACCGCGAACGGTTTCTCCTCACGCCGTTTCCGTTCCCGCAGCAGCCGCACCGACACGTCGTTGAACGGATCGGTCATCAGATGGTAACCGCCGATCCCTTTCACGGCGACGATCTTCCCATCGGACAACGCGCGGGCGGTTTGGACCAGTGCATCATTGCCGCGTGCAAGGAATGTTCCGCGGGAGTCGGTCAATGTGAGGGACGGGCCGCAGACAGGACACGCATTCGGCTGTGCATGGAACCGCCGGTCCGCCGGGTCGTCATACTCCCGCTGACAATCCGGACACATGGTAAAGCCGTGCATGGAGGTGTTTTGACGGTCATACGGAATGGAGCGGATGATACTCCAGCGCGGACCGCAATTGGTGCAGTTGGTGAACGGATACCGATACCGTCGGTTCGTGGGATCAAGCATTTCCCGGAGGCAATCCGGGCACATGGCCAGGTCCGGCATGATGATCGCTGTTGTGTTGCCTGAATGGTCGCTGCCGCGGATGACAAAATCAGGATATCCTGATGGGTCGAGTTCTGTGACCTCCATTGATTGAATGGAGGAGATCGCCGGTCTTTCTTCCGGCAATGATCTCAGGAAGCGATCAAGGATCTCCTTCTCCCCTTCGATCTCGATGATCACACCGCCGGAATGATTCGAGACCCAGCCGTTCAGTCCGAATTGCCGTGCGAGCCGGTAGACGAACGGACGGAAGCCGACCCCCTGGACAGCGCCGAAGATGGTGATATGATATCGGGCTGCGGTGCTCATATGATCAGATGCCCAGAACGCGGATCGCGATGCCGGTCAGCACGATCACTACACCGGCGATGATATGCGACGCATCCTTCAGGAAATGGAAGCGGACCATGGAGAGTCCCAGCAGCGCCAGATGCACCTGCAGCAGCATCATGGCGATGGTAACAACGCCGAACACAAGAAAGATGGATGCGACCGCCATCCAGCCGTAACTGACAGAAGCGAACAGGAGCGGGATGAGCGGTTCGCAGGGACCGAAGACGATGAGTGCAAAGAGGGTCCAGTAGGAAACGACCGCCGCTTTGTTGCCGTCGTGGACATGAGTGTGATGTTCTGTGTGTTCGTGGGTATGCTGCTTCCAATGGTAGACTCCCCACACCGCGTATGCCGCACCGAAGCCGATCAACAGCATCGATGCATAATCCGCCCGCAGTTCCTCCCATCCGTTCACATGCTCCAGCGCTGCGCCGAGCGCAAGTCCAACAAGAGTGATCAGAACGCTCGAGCCGACATGTCCGAGTCCGGCGAGCGAGACAACCCGTGTGGTCTTCCAGCCGTTCCATTGCTGTGCTTTCCCCAGCACCACGAACGGCAGCCAATGGTCCGGCGCCATGGCATGCAGCACGCCGATGGACAAGGCAGAAATGATCAGGATCTCCATACGTTCATCCTTTCTTTACGGAATGTTCAATGAGCCAATCGCACCATGCATCGAGTCCCTGACCGGTCCGGCAGGAGACCTCGAACACCGTCAGCATAGGATTGATGCTCAGGGCATTCTGTTTGAGTGTTTCAACATTCGAGTTCACGTACGGCAGCAGGTCCACTTTGTTGATGATCACGACCGATGCGTTCCGGAACATGGTAGGATACTTCAGCGGTTTGTCATCCCCTTCGGTCACGCTCAGCACCACGACCTTCAGCGCTTCGCCGAGGTCATAGTTCGCGGGACAGACGAGATTACCGACATTCTCGATGATCAGCAGGTCGACAGCGGCAAGGTCCAAAGACTGCATCGCGTCGTGCACCAGTTTCGCTTCCAGATGGCATCCGCCGTTGGTGACGATCTGCACGACCGGCACATCCAGTTTGGCAACACGCTGTGCGTCCAGGTCGGTCTGCACATCCCCTTCGATGACGGCCACCGAAGCGTGCGGACGGATCTTTGCCAGCGTTGCTTCCAACAGGCTCGTCTTGCCTGAGCCGGGGGAACTGACGAGATTGATCACGAAGTTCTTTTGTTTCGCGAAGAGCTCCCGGTTCTTCCGGGCCAGTTCGTCGTTCTTCTCCAGTACTTTCCGTTCGATGGTGATGATGCTCATGATGGCTCCTTGGGTTCGTCTTCCATTTCGATCTCGCTGACGCGCAGTTCCGTTCCGCTCAGTACTTGTGTATCCAATCCTTTGCAGGCCGGACATTGAATGCTTCCCATCTCGGTCCGTGATTCTGCTCCGCATTCTTTGCAGCGGACGGTGAACGGGACATGTTCGATCACCAAGGCAGACTGCTGAAGGTCCGTTGCTGCCGTGATCGCCTGATAGGAAAATGTCAGTGAGTCCGCCACGATGCCGGAATGTTCACCGACAATGGTAAAGACCGAGCGGACCCTCTGCCGTTCATTCGCCGGGACGTATTGGTGGATGATATCGACGATGTTCTGTGCTATGGATAGTTCGTGCATACGTTCCGGCTCATTCTTATTGGTGAACAACACACCTTCAAATAGCGCACCAGAAAAATGACCTTTTTATCCTCTTAAAATCAGCGGAATTTCAACATCTTCCGGCGGCTCTTTCCCTAAAATGAGAAAATCCGGGGAACAGAGGTCCAGCCATCGCATGTACGCAAATGCCGGATAATGAGGATGATCAGCGGAATGAAGCGGGAATAAATCAGACCAATTGCTCTCTTAAGCGTCGGGAAGACGGGGTGCTATTTGTTGCTGCCGGAAAAGAGTCCGCGCTCGAAGTGACGCTGCATAAAGAGGAAGACGATCAGAACAGGAATGATACTGAGGATGCCGCCGGCGGCGACGTATCGGAAATTATCCACGAACGTGCCGGTGAGATAGCTGAGTCCGACCTGCAGCGTGTAGTGTTCGGGAGAGCGGAGAACGACGAGCGGCCAGAGAAAGTCACCCCACGCAACGATGAACGAAACGATGGTGACCGTTGCCATCGCCGGTGCGGTCATCGGCGCCATGACATTCCACCAGAGACGGAACGGACCGGCACCGTCCATCACTCCCGCTTCCTCTATCTCGCGGGGAATGGAAAGGAACGCCTGCCGCATCAGGAAGATGGACATCCCGTCCACCAGGAACGGCAGAAGGACGCCCGCAAGCGAATCATCCAGCCGCATGGTGAGGATGATCGTGTAAAGCGGAAGGATGAGGACCTCTTTGGGAATGATGACCGCTGCGATCACCAGCAGGAATGCCGTTGTGCGGAGACGGAACCGCATCCGCGCCAGTGCAAAACCTGCCAACGATGAGAAGAGCACATTCACCAGCACAGAGACAGCGGTAACGATGCTGGAGTTAAGGAAGTAACCGGCAAGGGGAACAGCGTTCCAGAGTCCGCTGTAATTCTCCCAGACGAATGTCTGCGGAAGGATGTCCGGAGGATACGCGAAGAGTTCTTCCGCTCCTTTGAACGACGTGCTCAGCAGCCAGAGGAACGGCAGGAGTGCCGCAGCCGCGGCCAACGTCAGGATCAGCATGCGAAGGAACTTCATGAGCGCTCCTCCATCATCCTGATGCTGGCGTAGGAAAGTCCTGCCGTCAGAAGAAAGAGGACCACCGCAATGGCGGAGCCGTATCCGAAATCGAACCGTTCGAACGACTGCCGGTAGAGGAACGCCACCAGCGTCTTGTTGTTCATCGGAACGCCGGGAATGAGCACATAGAGTTCCGTGAAGAGTTTCACGGCAGAGGCGGACGAAACAACAAAGATGAAGAGGAGCGTCGGCCGAAGGTTCGGCAGGATGATATGCACCACCTGAGTGAACGGTGTGGCACCGTCCAGCACGCCGGCTTCCTCGATCTCCTTCGGGATCAGCATCAGTCCGGCAAGGATCACCATCATATAGTATCCGAATCCCCGCCAGACGGTCAGGATCATCACGCTGACCATATTGGTCGGATGGTCGGTCAGCCAGGAGACCGGACCGATCCCTGCAAGCGAGAGCAGATAGTTCATCACACCGGTCTCTTCCGTGAAGATCCATTTCCACATGATGCCGACGACGATGATCGGTGTGATGACCGGCAGGAAGAAGAACAGCCGAAGGAGCGAAGCAGAACGGACAGCGTCACGGACGCTCAATGCGACGACGAGCGACACGACGATCAGTACCGGTGTCACAAGAACATACAAGAGAGAGTTCATCAGGGTGTGCCAGAAATTGGCATCGGAGAGCAGCCGACGGTAGTTCTCCGCACCGATGAATTCATGCGGACCGAAGAAAGAATAATTCAGCAGACTGAACCAGACCACCTCCAGCATCGGTACGATGCTGAAGAGCAGCAGAAAGAACATTGCCGGCAGCAGGAACAGATACGGTATGGATGCGCGGGTTCTCACTGTTCCCCCAGGATGCGGTCCCACTCTTGTGCAGCTTCGTCCAGCGCTTGCTGTGTGGTGGCTTTGCCGAGACATGCTTTCTGGACCGCTTCATCGAATGCATCGCGCAGCCGGTCGAATTCCGGATGGAGCAGATAGTTCCGAAGCCGGCCGGCGTTCTTCAGGTCCGCTGCACCGACGGAGCGTCCGGCATCGATCACCGAGCCGTCGTTCCGTTGAAAGAATGAATCGCGGAGTGCTTCCGTCACTGACGGGAATGTGGCGGTCAGGCGGCTGAATGCCAGCTGGTTGGCAGGATCGGCGACGAACAACGCAAAATCAGCCGCTTCCTGCGGATAGGATGTTGTGGAAAGGACAGAGAGTGCCATCGCGGCCAATTCGTGCCGTCCGGTCGCTCCGACGAGCGCCGGCGCAATGCCCGTCCGTTCGTAGATCCCCGGCGCATTGGTGCGGATCCGCTGCAGAAAGACCGGTCCGGTGAAGATCAGCGGGACCTGTCCGGATTGATACGCCTCTACAATAGCCGAACCGGGTTTGATGATCGATTCAGCCGGGAGATACCCTTCACGGTACAGCTGCACCCACCGGTCAATGGCCGCCACCGCTCGCGGTTCCCGGAAGAGTGCCGTGGTCATCGCATCGTCCGTCATCGGGATCCCTTCCGACCCGAGCATCATCGGCAGATAGCTGTCCTTGCCGATGTTCCAGAAGAACGCATGCTTTCCCGTCCTTTGATGATAGGTCCGGATGAACGATTCCAATGCATCGAACGTCCGCGGGACATCGGCATCGGTCATCCCGGCGGACCGGAGGAGTTCTTTATTAAAGATGACAACGTACGAATTGAGATACCACGGCAGAGCAACGACCGATGAATCGAACGTGCAGAGTTCCAGTGCATTCGGCAGGAAAGTGTAACCGCATTGGTCCACCGCCGGACCGAGGTCGGTCAACGCATGCATCGCGTGGAATTTGGAGAGGAAATCCGCAGAGAGGTTCACCACATCCGGCGGGTCGCCGGCAACGGCGGACGCGAGGAGCTTTTGCACGGCAGCATCGTACGGCACATCCACCCAGCGGATACGGACGCCGGGATGTTCCCGTTCATACGCAGCGATGAGGTCATTGAAGTATCCATTGAACGCCGGAGAGAGCTGCAGCGTCCAGAACTCGATCGTCTTCCGCTCATCCTGCTTGCTGCAGCTGAGCAGGAGCAGTGCAAGAGAGAGGGATACTATCGTCGCCCATGATCTCATTTGATCAGCAGCATCCTGTTCCGGACAACGGAACCGCTATGCTCCAACTGTGCGATGTACGGTCCGGTAGCGAGTCCAGCACCGGTGAATCGCGTCGAATAGATCTTCCCTGCTTCTGCCGTCCCGTCGAACAATGTTGCGATCTGCTGGCCGAGCATCGTATAGACCGTCAGGACCGCGCGGTCGGTCCGGTCGACCGTGAACTGGATGTTCGTGGTTGGATTGAACGGATTGGGATGATTGGGACGAATGACCGTTCCTGTCGGGATATTCCCTTCACTTGCCGGTACGGCGGTCGGCGCAGAGACGATCAGACCATACGCCGCTGC
>JAVBYA010000115.1 GCA_030824295.1 Bacteroidota bacterium | reverse complement strand
AATGTCGCGTACCGGTTCCCCATTTGGGAGGATATGGATATCCGCATCCTGCAGATGTCCTTCAGCCGGCTTTACGGCGAGTTCCATGCGGACTTCGGCAATGCGTGGAGCGGCGATCCGGACATCAAGGATTTCAAGAAGGACGTCGGCTTCGAACTGCGCGTGGATGCATTCTCCTGGTACGCGTTCCCGACCCGCATCTTCCTGAACGGCACCTATGGACTCGATTCCTTCACCTACAGCCGGCGGAATGTAACGGCGCAGTATGGGAAGGAATGGCGCTTTTATTTCGGCGTGCTGTTCGGTTTTGACTTCAGTAATG
Organism: Bacteroidota bacterium; assembly: GCA_030824295.1. Lineage (GTDB taxonomy): Bacteria > Bacteroidota > Ignavibacteria > UBA10030 > UBA8401 > UBA8401. The sequence continues at coordinate 8,556 of JAVBYA010000115.1, read as the reverse complement.
ATATGAAACGTTTGGCGAGGCACTTCGATGGGTTATAGAACTTCCATTGCAATGGTGTTCATTGCAGCGACCATTTTTGCTCAGGCAGGGGAACCGGCGTTGACCGGGAATTTCCGTCTGGATGTGGTGAAGGAGGTCCCGCAGCAGACCGTCACCGCAACATCGGTGGTCGTTGTGGAACCGCGGGAGAAACAGGACCCGCTCACGAACGGACTCTTATCCTTGGCGGTGCCGGGTGCTGGGCAATATCGGACGGAAAATTATACGCGGGCGGCGGTCTATTTCGGTGCTGAAGTGGCGTTCATCGTCTATGCGCTCATCAGCGAGAAGAGCGGGGATGATAAGACCGCGGAATTTCAGAAGTACGCCGAGGCGCATTGGAGCGCCGAACGGTATGCGCGGTGGATCAACACGTACGGCACGAGCGATTACGGCCCGGTCCGCACCATCGACCTTGCCCGCGTTCGGGACCGTGATTATTCTCAGATCAACGAATGGGAGAGTGCTCCGGCGTCCGGGAAGTTCGGATTCTCGCATACACTGCCGCCGTTCGGCGACCAGCAGTACTACGAGCTCATCGGGAAATACTATCAGTTCAAATTCGGGTGGGACACCTATCCGGTCGATGCGAACGGTGTTCCGGTGTCGGACGGCAGGGATTACTTCAATAACTATACGGCGGATCAGCAGATCAAGAATTATGCGGCAGAGCGGGGGAAGGCTAACGATTATTACTATGCCGCGAGTTTCGCTCTGAGCGCTTTGGTGGTGAACCATGCGGTCAGCGCCATTGATGCATTCATCGCCACAAAAAGTTATAACAGCACGATCACAGCAGACCTCAAACTCTCACCTGTCCACTCGCCGGAAGGAGAGCGGCTCTACTCACAACTCTCTCTTTCCGTAGGATTCTAACATTAACGATCTCAGTATCAAGATTTGTATATCGTTATTGAATCAATGAGTCAATGGATCATTGATTCAATTTCTCTCATTTCTTCTTGCTCCTCATTTTCTCTTGCTTATTGATTCAATGATACAATGTTTCAATGAATCAATCTCTCTGGTTTTTTTCTGCTACTTGTTCACTCTCAAGATATTCACCACTCCCGCCGCAAAGAAAATGATGTTCGCGAGCCATGCTGTTAAGAACGGATCGAGATCCCCGTTGTAGCCGAACACATTGCTGATCTTCATGAATACCATGTAGATGAAGACGACCGCAGCAGAGATGCCCACCTGGACTGCGATGCCTCCTTTCCGTTTCCCGAAGGAGAACGGGATGCCGAACAGGACCACGATGACGCTGGCGAAGGGGAATGCCACTTTATTGTGATAGTCCACGATCCACCGCGCCGCGTCGTTGCCGCTGCTCTGTTGACGGACGATGAATTCCCCCAGTTCCGTATAGTTCATCTCCTCCGGGCGCTCCACTTTCTTCACGATATCCTTCGGCGCGAACGTCAGGTCCCGGAAGGTGTACGCGTCGAAGTTCACCATCTCTTCTCCCGCAGCGGTCATCGTCCGCTGTTTGCCGATCCCCATGGACCATACGCCTGCCACGGTATCGTACGAGAACTGCAGCCCGTCCCACCGTCGTGCGATGCTGATCAGTGTCGAGTCTGTGAATTCCTGGATGCTGGTCCGGGTACCGATGTTCCTCATGCGGTCGTAGTACGCAATGTAGATGATGCGCTTCTTCCCGTCCTGCAGATAGATGTTCGTCCGGACCGATGACTCGATGTTCTTGTTCAGATACCGCCGTTCGATGGAGAATTTCTGCTGGTTCGCGTACGGCACCACCCAGCCGTTGAAGTAGACCGAGAGGCCGCTCACGAGGAAGGCAACGATGATCAGCGGGAACATGTAGCGGTAGATGCTCATCCCTCCGGCCTTTAAGGCGGTCAGTTCGTTGTTGGCGGCAAGTTTCCCGGTGGTGAACAGACTCGCCAGCAGAACGGCCACAGGCGTCATCAGCTTCACGATCTCCGGCAGGAACGAGATGTAATACTGCAGGATGATGCCGTTCGCCACATTGTTGTCCAGGAAATCGTCCAGATTCTCCATCAGGTCGATGATCACGAAGATGGCCATGAACGTGATCAGCCCGAACACGGTCGTGGTGATAAACTGCTTGAGGATGTACCGGTCGACGATCTTCACTGCTGCGGTCCTTTCTGGAACCGTTTCGGTACGAAACGCCGCCACCAGTCGAAGTTCAGTTCGATGTTCTCTTTCGCTACTTTATAGGTCAGTACGATGCCGAGCCCTCCGATGAAGATGTTCGCGACCCACATGCCGAACCACGGTTCGATCACGTGCCGGTCCGCCAGTTTCTCCCCGCCGATCAGCGAGGACCAGTAGAGGAGGAAGAAGCCCAGACTCAATGATGCGGCGATGCCGAATCCGCCGCGCCGCGCCATCACGCCGAGCGGTGCGCCGACAAGGATGAAGACGAAACAGGCGACAGGGATGGAGTATTTCTTGTGGATCTCCACCTGGAACTCCCGGACCTGTTTCTGCTGATAGTCGATGTTCGACACCTCATTGTCGATGTTGTTCCGCAGGAATGTCAACTGGCTTCCCATGCTTGTGTATTGCTCCACATTCCTCCAGAATTCCGCAGCAGGGGTCTGGGGTGTGATGGAACCGGTGAAGAGCTTCTCCTGCAGACCGACCGAATAATCGGAGACACGCTGCCGGATCGTCGCAGAAAGCCCCTGCAGACTGTCCACCATGTACCGCATCTCGGCGGAACTGAGTTCCCGGTCCCCGCGGGAGAATTCGTTCACAGCGGACCGTTCGAAATCGAACCCTTCGGAGACCGTCGTGATCCTCTGCCGCTCGAACCGGATGGTGCGGTACATGTTCGGTTTCGTATGGTCCACTTCGTGGATCTCCCCGTCATATAGGTCCATGATGAGCTTCTGATAGTCGCCGGAGAAGGAGAGCGTGCCGTGCTGAGCGGTGATGAGCGTGTTCTTGTTCGGATCGGAGTGATTGAAGATCGTCACTCCTTCCAATGCGTTGGATTCCTCGAAGGTCTTCCGGACCAGCATGCTGTATCCCGGCATATCCTGACTGAAGAGTCCCGGCACGAGCGTCAGTGTCGGTTTCTTGCGGCGGATGTCCATGGTGAGTGTCTTGGAACGGTGGTTCGCTTCCGGCAGGACCTTGTTATTGAACTCGATCATCAGCCAGGTGACGAGCATCGCTGCCAGTGCAACGGGGAACATCATCCGGTACAGACTCATGCCCCCCGCTTTCATTGCGGTCACTTCGTTCGCGGCGGCCATCGCACCGAATGCCATCAGTGTTGCCACCAGCACCGCCATCGGCACCGCCAGCACCATCATCCATGCCAGATTCAGCAGCATCAGCTCGGCGATCACGGCCCCGCTCAATCCTTTCCCCACCAGTTGATCCATGAATTTCATCACGAATTGCAGGACGAACACGGACATCAGGAAGAAGAACGATCCGAAAAAGGGGGCGAAGTGGCGTTTCAGAATATACAGCGGCAATTTCATGATACAAGATACCTCCCATTTGGTTTGACAATCAAGGAAATATTTCTAATTTACAGCACAAATTTATGCATCACATCACTGATTCCTACACAATTCAGGAGGGGACGGAATGAAGAAAGCAATGAAGATCACCGGCATCATCGTCGGCGTTATCGTGTTGGGTGCGGCTGCGATGGTGGTGTACCTTATGACAGCATTCCCGAAGATCGCTCCCGCGCAGAGTCTCACCGTGGAGGCCACGCCGGAACGGATCACCCGCGGGAAGTATCTGGCGCATCACGTTGCCGGATGCATCGATTGTCACTCTGTGCGCGACTGGACCAGGTTCGCCGGACCGATCGTTCCCGGGACGGAAGGGAAAGGGGGCGACAAGTTCGATGAAGCACTTGCCGGCATGCCCGGGACCATCTATGCGCAGAACATCACTCCGACGTTCCTCTCGCGGTATTCGGACGGCGAACTCTATCGCTTGATCACCACCGGCGTTACCAATGACGGCCGTGCGATGTTCCCGATGATGCCGTATCTGGCCTATGGCAAGATGGACCCGGAAGATGTCCGTTCCATCATCGCCTACATCCGGACGCTTGCACCGAAGGAAGGGGAATATCCGGTTGCTGATCTGAATTTCCCGATGAACATCATCGTGAAGACCATTCCCAAAGAAGCATCACCGATGAAGAAACCGGCTCCGACCGATACGCTGAAGTACGGAGAATATATGTTCACCATCGCCGGCTGCACCGATTGTCACACACCAATGGAGAAAGGGACGCCGATACCGGGCAAGCATCTTGCCGGCGGTTTCGAGTTCCGCAGCCCCGCCACCGGCGATATCGTCCGCTCTGCGAACATCACGCAGGATCATGAGACCGGCATCGGTCTGTGGACGGAAGAGGTGTTCGTCAAACGGTTCACCGCGTACCGTGATTCTGTCTGGCTGAAGACGACCGTCAAGGCAGGCGAGTTCAATACGGCGATGCCGTGGCTGTTGTATGCAGGGATGGAGGAAGGGGATCTGAAAGCGATCTTCCGGTTCCTGCAGACCGTTCCGCCGGTCTCCAACAAGGTGGAGAAGTTCACCGCCAAGCAATGAACCAGGAACCATTTTTTAGAGAAAAGGAACAATGAAAAAGATACGTTACGGCATCATCGGATTCGGTGCATTCGCGGAGCGGGCCATCATGCCCGCTATCCGCGCGGCATCGAATGCGGAACTGACGGCGATCCAAAAACGGTCGCCGGAAGCAGCGAGACAAAAAGCGCTCGAATACGGCATCCCTTTTTCTTTTGACTCCGTGGAAGCGCTTGTCTCGTCCCCGGAGGTCGATGCGGTCTTCATCGTCTCCTCCAACGCCCAGCACCATGCAGAAGCGCTCGCCGCTGCAGCTGCCGGAAAGCATATTCTGGTGGAGAAACCGATGGCGGTCTCCGTCCGACAGGCGCAGGAGATGGCCGATGCCGCACGCCGGGCCGTAGTGAAGCTCATGGTGGGACACATGCTCCGGTTCTCCCCGCTCGTCCTGCGCATGAAGGAGATCGTTGCTTCCGGAACGATCGGCAAGGTGATCTTCGCACAATCCCATTTCATCTACGATGTCCGGATGTCGCAGCGTGCGTGGGTGCTGGACCAGAAAGAAGCGGGCGCCGGACCGTTGTTCGACATCGGCGTACATTGTCTGGATACGATGCGGTTCATCCTCGGCGATGACCGCGTGGCCGATGTCCGGAGCATGATGAACAACACTCCCACTTCCGGCAAGGTCGAAACGGCGAACGTGCTCTCACTGCACTTCTCCCGCGGAACGCTCGGCACTATCTATACATCGTACGAAACACCGTACCGGCAGGGCTTCATCGAGTTCTTCGGCACGGAAGGATCCATCTCCGCATTCAATTTCACACCGAGCAGGGTCGAAGCGGTGCTGGAGCTCAAGCGGGGGGAGAAAGGGCTCGTCGGTTCCGTCACAACGGAACGCTTCACCGTCCCCGATCTCTATACCATCGAAGTGGAACGGTTCTCGGATTGCATCCTGAATGGAAGCGAACCTCCTGTTCCGCTCGAACAATCACTGCACAATCAGGAGATCCTTGAACGTGCTGTGCTGGGAGCATAAAAAAAGACCTTTTAAAAGTTCGCAATTTTCCTTACATTGATGTGTCAACACTGGAGAAAACAACCGAAAATTATGAATACAAAGAAGATAAAACGACTTGGAATACTGACCGGAGGCGGAGATTGTCCTGGTTTGAACGCCGTGATCCGCGGTGTGGCAAAACCGGCCATGAACGACTACGGACTGACCATCGTCGGCATTGAGGACGGATTCGAAGGATTCGTCGAAGGCAAGATGCGCGAGATCTCGCGCGATGACATCGCCGGTATCATCGGCCAGGGCGGCACGATCCTCGGCACGTCCAATAAAGGGGACCCATTCCATTATCCCACCGAAGGGATGAACGGCGTGGAGATCGTGGACGCGTCACAGCGGGTGCTGAAGCATTACAAAGGCTGGGGCCTGGATGCGCTCATCACCATCGGCGGCGACGGCACGATGCACATCTCCAATAAACTCGCCGAACTCGGCATGAACATCGTCGGCGTTCCGAAAACGATCGACAACGATCTTGATGCGACCGACCAGACGTTCGGATTCGATACGGCGCTCTCCATTGCGACCGAAGCGATCGACCGTCTGCACACCACCGCTTCCGCCCACCATCGCGTGATGGTGATCGAAGTGATGGGACGCTACGCCGGATGGATCGCACTGCAGGCGGGTCTCGCCGGCGGCGCCGATATCATCCTCCTCCCGGAGAATCCGTTCAAATGGGAGAGCGTCATGCGCCGGGTGATCGAACGCAGCACGCGCGGCAACCGCTACAGCATCGTCTGTGTGGCGGAAGGCGCAAAGGCGGCGGACGAAGAGATCGTGATCAAAGAGACGGACGTGAAACGGACCGACCCGATCCGCTTCGGCGGAATCGGTGAACATGTCGGACGCCGTATCACGCAGGAGACGGGACTCGAGACCCGCACCACCATCCTCGGTCATTTGCAGCGCGGCGGAAGCCCCACGGCATTCGACCGTGTGCTGGCCACCCGCTACGGTACCAAAGCGGTCGAGCTTGCCGTGAACGGCGAGTTCGGACGCATGGTGAGCCTGCGCGGTCTGAACGTCACGAGCGTGGCGATCAAGGATGCCATCTCCAAACAGCGTCTCGTACCGGTGGACGGCGAGATCGTCAACACCGCCCGTGCCGTCGGCACGAGTTTCGGCGACGAATAATCCGAACACCGTACACGCACCGCGTCATTCAATGCCGAGGACTTCGAACACTGAAGCTCACTCGGCATTGATCTTTTATCGTGAAGACAACATCCACATCACCGTCCGGCAGGACGATCATCGACAGCCGTTTCCTTCTGAATGCCTACTGCAACGGGTTCTTCCCGATGGCGGACGGCAGGGAGGGGGATATCCGCTGGTTCGCACCGGAACTCCGGGGCATCATCCCGCTGGACGGTCTGAAGGTCTCGCGCTCGCTCCGCCGCACTATCCGGAACCGCGTCTTCGAGATCCGGTTCGATACCGACTTTGAAGCGGTCATCCGCGCATGCGCAGACCGCGAGGATGTCTGGATCTCCGAGACCATCGTGCAGAGCTACTGCGAACTCCATCGTCTCGGGTTCGCCCATTCCGTGGAGAGCTGGTGCGGCGGTGAACTCGCCGGCGGACTCTACGGCGTTTCCATCGGCGGTGCGTTCTTCGGCGAATCGATGTTCAGTCTCCGCACCGATGCATCAAAGGCAGCGCTTGTCGCGCTGGTGGAACGGCTCACCGCGCAGGGATACCGTCTGCTCGACACGCAGTATCAGAACGACCATCTGGCAACACTCGGCTGCATCGAGATCCCTCAGCAGGAGTATCTGCTCCTGCTGGACGATGCACTCCGCAGCACATGCCGCTTTGCATAGGACACGACCATGAATGCCCTCATTGAAACCAACTTCACTGGACTCACCTTCCTGAAAAAAGGGAAAGTGCGGGATATCTACGATGTCGGTGAACATCTCCTCTTTGTCGCGACGGACCGACTTTCCGCATTCGATGTGGTGATGCCGCAGGGGATCCCGGGAAAAGGGAAGGTTCTCACGCAGATCTCAGCGTTCTGGTTCGAACAAACGAAGGATATCGTGCCGAACCACGTGGTCTCGACGAATGTGGACGAGTTCCCGGCGGTCTGCGCACCGTACCGCGAAGAACTCCGCGGCCGGAGCATGCTCGTAAAGAAATCGCAGCCGCTCTCCGTGGAATGCATCGTGCGCGGCTACATCTCCGGCTCCGGCTGGCAGGATTACCGTTCCACCGGCGCGGTCTGCGGCATCCCGCTTCCGGCAGGACTGGTGGAAAGTCAACGGCTCCCGGAACCGATCTTTACCCCTTCCACCAAGGCGGACGTAGGCATCCATGACGAGAACATTCCCTTTGCGAAGATGGTGGAACGGGAAGGGAAGGAGACCGCGGAGAAAGTGCGGGAACTCTCCATCCGCATCTACCGACGCGCCTCCGAGATCGCCGAAGCCAAAGGGATCATCATCGCGGATACCAAGATGGAGTTCGGTTTGATGGACGGTCAACTCATCATCATCGACGAACTTCTCACCCCCGATTCCTCCCGCTTCTGGCCCCGCGCGACCTATGCCCCGGGCAAAGCACAGAACAGCTACGATAAACAGTTCATCCGCGACTATCTCCTCTCCATCAATTTCAACAAGCAGCCTCCCGGTCCGGTCATGCCGGAGGATGTGCTGCAGCGGACCGCCGAATTGTATCACCGTGCCGTGTTCGAACTGACAGGGAAGAACGTCGAATGAGGCACATCCTTACCCTGCTCCTCGGACTCGTCTCGCTCTCCACTGCGCAGATCGCTCCCTCCGCCAGCAAACTGACGATGGATACTGTTGCCGTCATCGGCTCCCGCGTTATCACCGTGCGTGATTTCCTGGAACGGTATGAACTGA
>JAVBYA010000139.1 GCA_030824295.1 Bacteroidota bacterium | reverse complement strand
TGAAAAAAAAACTTCAGTCTGAAGGGTCCGGAGCCTTCCATCGCGCCGAACCCACTCCGCCGGTGACCGAACCGGTCCGTCCGCGTCCCGTGATCGCCCCGCGCGCAGCGGAACCGCAATCCGAAGAACCGCCTTTCCCGTCCGAACCGCCGGATGCGCCGGAACCGTTCCGCTCGTCCACCGCTCCGGCACCCGAGAACCGTGAACCCCGCCGCGAGCGGAGTGTTTCTGCCTCACCGCGGTTCGCCGTCCAGGATGCGCAGACCAAATATACCTTCGCCGCTCCGGTAAAGTCCGCCGGTGAGGAACAAAAGTCCGCCGCCCCCTCCGCGCCGCCGATCGATGCCACGCTGGAGGATGTCCGCCGTGACTGGAATACGATCGTGGACGAGATGCGGAAGAAGAAGATCTCCGTTGGGACGATCCTCGGCGAGACCATTCCGGTAGATGTTTCCAACGGGACGCTGCAGATCGCCTGCGGGGATGATTTCCATCGCGGAACGCTCTACCGCAACAAAGAGATCCTTGCCGAGACGATCAATACCATCCTCAATTCCCGGCTCCGGATTGAACCAATCATGAACGACGGCGGTTATCAGCAACGGCCGGCATCCAGACCGTCGGCCGCGGGCTCAGCTCCGGCTCCCGCACCGGCTTCCGCCCCTCCGGTGACCAAAACCGCCGCTCCGGCAGTGTCGGTGGATGACCATCCGCTCATCAAAAAGCTCTATTCCGAATTCGGGGCAGAGAAGACCTGAACAGCGGGAATCCGCAAAAACGGGCAAATCGTGCATAACAGTTATTGCAACGCCTAAATTCGACCAATTTAGGCGTTTTTTATTTTCCGGGAACTCTTTCTCGTTGAGATATATAGAAGTACATCACTATATCCATCAAACTGAAAGGGCTCACCATGAATGCTGCACTTCGGGCAAATTTAGACCAGCTGTTCCACAAAGAAATGGTCCCGCATATGAGTCTGCTCTATAACTATGCGCTGCGGCTGACGAACAACGAGGATGATGCTAAGGACCTGATCCAGGATACCTATCTGAAAGCATACCGTTTCATCGATAAATATCAGCACGACACCAATGCCAAGGCATGGCTCTTCCGCATCCTGAAGAACTCCTTTATCAACAACTACCGGAAGAACAGCCGTTCGCCGGAACAGGTGGAATACAACGAGGTAGAGGAGTATGTGGACCTGCTGAAGGATGATTCCGCGCCGGTCACCGATATGCGCCGCGATATGTATGACAACATGCTCGGGGACGATGTGGTGCGGGCGATGGAGTCGCTGAACGAGGAGTTCCGCACCATCATCATCCTCTCCGACCTGGAAGAGATGACCTACGAGGAGATCGCGGAGATCCTGGAGATCCCGCTCGGCACCGTCCGCTCGCGTCTGCACCGCGCCCGCAAGGCGATGCAGGAGAAGCTGTACGGATTCGCGGTGAAGCACGGCTATATCACCAAAGCCACAGCGGCCGCGTTCGCGCCGAAACAGTCCGGCGGGAATTTCTCTCTCGCTACGGCCTGATCGTTCGACAACCTTGCGAAGGTTACAACGCACATAAAATTCAACCTTCGCAAGGTTTCGCATTAGAGGGATGTAGCCGGGATGGTTCATCCCGGCCATGCGCAAACCGATCGCCGTGATGACCCATCGCGGCTACAGTTCGACGACCTTGTGAAGGTTGCCAAGCAATCGCACTTCAACCTTCGCAAGGCGTCCATCTTGAGGATGACCGGCAAAGTTCGTAAGTTATCCCATGCGAAGCATCCTCACACTCCTCTTCCTTCTTCTCTCCGCTGCCGGCGCGCAGCAGAAGATCCTCATCCCCATGGACCTGAAGCAGAGCAACCATCTGAAAGCGTACGGCATCGCGTTCTGGACGCTGGAAAAAGGGGTGGAGATCGACTGGCTGCTGAATTACCGCGGCGGTTCGTTCATGGTGGACAATGTGTCGCTGGTGGCGAACGAGTGCCGCGTGCGAGGCGTGGCGTTCGAACAGATCAGCGGGGCGGAAGCAGCGCAGATCCTCGGCGAGATCGCCGGCGAGAACACCAATATGGATGTGGTCCGGCTGGAGAAGGCGCCCAAAGTGGCGGTCTATGTGCCGCCGGGCTTCAAGCCGTGGGACGATGCCGTGACACTCGCGCTGGAATATGCCGAGATACCGTACACCAAATTGTGGGACCCGGAAGTGCTGCAGGGGAAACTCTCCGAATACGACTGGCTCCATCTCCATCACGAAGATTTCACCGGTCAGTACGGCAAGTTCTACGCCTCCCACCGCAATTCCCCCTGGTACATCGAGCAGCAGCTGAGCTACGAGAAGACGGCGAAAGAACTCGGCTTCCGGAAGGTGTCCGACCAGAAGAAAGCGGTCGCCCGCACCATCCGGGACTATGTGGCGAACGGCGGGTTCATGTTCGCGATGTGTGCGGCAACGGACAGTTACGACATCGCACTGGCGGCGGAGAACACCGATATCGCCGAAAGCATGTTCGACGGCGACCCGGCCGACCGGAACGCGCAGCAGAAGCTCGATTTCAACAAGAGTTTCGCCTTCCGGAACTTTTCATTGGAGATGAACCCGCTCCGCTACGAGTTCTCCGATATCGACAATCCCCAAAGCGACCCGGTGCCGCTGCGCGACCCGAACAGCGACTACTTCACCCTCTTCGAATTCTCCGCCAAATACGATCCAGTGCCGACCATGCTCACGCAGAACCATGTGAACATCCTGAAAGGATTCATGGGTCAGACCACCATGTTCAAGCGGTCCCTGATCAAACCGGGAGTGCTCACGCTCGGCGAGCGGGAGGGGACGGACGAGGTGCGTTACATCCACGGCAACATCGGGCGCGGCACTTTTACGTTCTACGGCGGCCACGATCCGGAGGATTATCAGCATGCCGTTGGCGACCCGCCGACCGACCTGAACCTGCACAAGAACAGTCCCGGCTACCGCATCATTCTCAATAACATCCTCTTTCCGGCGGCCAAGAAGAAACTCCAGAAGACCTGAGCCCGTTCCGGGTCAAACCCTACCCCTCTCTGCATGCTCCTGCGGCCCATTGGCCTTTCTCCAACCACAATCAATAACCGGACCAACCTATCGTTTTTCCGCACAGGAATCGATTGCCGTTTGAGGTATTCTTCCGGGTCCGCATTGCTGTACAGGGGAGAAGGGAGTACATTGGGAAATAAATAGGGAGCGGTGACTCGCTTTCGTACGAATGATCGGACCTCTGATTCCATATAATTCGATGATATGTTACTTATATAGAATAAATCTTAACAATCACAGTTAGGCAATTCGAAACAGTATATGTTGAAAACTATATTTGTAATAAATATTGTACTAATAATCGGTTATAGTTTATTGCCATTTGAGATAATGTTTATCGATCCTGGGCAAAATATCATCTATAAAATATTTTTAGCACTATTATTTTATTCACCTTTCATTTTAAGTTGTTTCATTGTTAAGAAGAAGCTTTTCAAAATTCTTTTGATCCTATTAAGTTCACTACTTGGTATTTTTGTTTATCTCATAATTGGTATGGCTTTAGACGATTACTTGCAGTTATCTCAAAACAAGAATTTAGGGTCAAAGAAGATTATCAAAGAAGCAAGGTTTCAGAATAATTACTACCGTCTTTACCATTACGAAACAAGTATAAGTGGCTCAGGAGAATATCTTTCCAAAGAGACCGAGATTGGATATGGTCTTAAAATATCAAAGATAGTGTTTCCTAATAGGGATAATGAATACCAGTCTAGTTTTAAATCTTTTCCTATTAAAACATTCGAAATCCAAAACGGAAAAATAAAAATTGTATTTAATATGGTTGATGAAAAGAATGAAAACGTATATACGCTGGTGGAAATAGAATAGCGAATTGCCTAACCATATTAAAAAGGAACCCCGCGTAGAATCATTGCGGGGCAGGCCCCGCTTAGAAACGTTGCGGGGTAAACTCGTCAACAAAAAAAGTATCCCCGTTCGCTTCATGCAGTACAATCATCGGCCAAGTCGTTCTGAGTAGCGAAAACAACTAAAATCTACAACGATTATGCATCCATTGAAAACTATCATCAATATCCTCTTTGTTTCGTTGGCGCTGCTCTACTTGCAAAGCTGTACGAACGAAAGCAACTCCACGGTCACGGACGCCGGTACGGTGCCGGGAATAAGCGTCAGCTCATCGTCAGTTTCCATGCTCAAAGGAGATGATGGGAATATCGTCTTGTTCGGCGGGACGGAGCCGTATTCAGTGGAACAGATCTCTCCATCATCGGTCGTCACCGCGCAGATCTCCGGCAGGGAATTGACGGTCCATGCGGAGACGGAAGGCTCTGCGTCCATCACCGTGAAGGATGCATCCACGCCGGCCAGAACGGTCACGGTCTCCGTATCCGTTCAGCCATACTTCACGACGGCGACCGCCGGATCGCTCTCGTTCACATCGAACCGCGGTGATCTGTCGATGAATGGGATTGCACGATACGGCAACGCTCCGCCCGACAGCGGGTCCGGCGTCATTGCGCTCCGCGATTTCGGTTCGATCCTTATTGTTGCGTATACGGTCCTTTCGCCGACGAGCATCGATGTGGTGATGATCGAACTGGTGAGCAATACCTCGGATTATACCGGCACCTTTCAGTATCCGGCCAGCGGCAAGCGGGTCACCGTCTCGTACTATCCGAACAACGATCCGACCGACAGCAGTTATCTTGAAAAGGGATACTTCCTGGCGTCCTCCGCCACTGCCGCGATCCAGTCGGTGACTGCGACATCCATCAAAGGGACCTTCGCGGGGAACGGTTACTACGCGGCCTACAGTGTTCCGAACATCTCCCAGGCGATCCAGCTGACGAACGGTCAGTTCACGGCCCCGGTCTATACCACGGGAACGATCGAGGATGCACCGTTGGCGAAGGATCATCGCCGGCTGGTCAGGAATATCCTATTTCAACGGAAGAATCAACCTGGCATCGATGGGTGATGCGTCACCCGCGGTTTCCTTGCACACGACCAACCCTCCGCGTATATTCCTAGTGAATTACCGGCGATGTCCACACCGCCGAGTCCCGCCAAATTTATGAGAGGAATGATATGACGACGATCCCCAAGAACATGGTCTGCCTGTGGTACGAGCACGGCGCGGAAGAAGCGGCGCGGTTCTACGCCAAAACATTTCCCGATTCATCGGTCGGCGGGGTGCACCGGGCGCCGGGGGACAATCCTTCCGGCAAGGAGGGGGAAGTGCTGACAGTGGAGTTCACGGTGATGGGGATACCGTGTCTGGGACTCAACGGCGGACCGGCATTCAAGCAAAGCATGGCGTTCTCGTTCCAGGTGGCGACCGAGGACCAGGCAGAGACCGACCGCTATTGGAATGCGATCGTCGGCAACGGGGGAGAAGAGAGCCAGTGCGGATGGTGCAGGGACAAGTGGGGAATCTACTGGCAGATCACCCCTGTGGTGTTGACCAGGGCGTATACCGGTCCGGACCGCGCTGTTGCAAAACGGGCATTCGATGCCATGATGTCGATGAAGAAGATCGATGTTGCAGCGATCGAAGCAGCGGTCCGTGGGTGAACTCTTTTCGACTGGATGGACGAAACGGTCAAACACATTTTATCAACAGAGTTCACAGCCTCCGAAGCAGCACTTCCTGTCCGTTCAGCGAAACGACGGTAATGAAGCAGTTCATATCACCGGACCAAAGTGCCGGGTGAAAGGAAGATAAGATCGACGATGTTCTATCGTTCACTCATTTGTCTGTGTATCCTTTCCATGTTCCCACTGCAGCTGTTCTCGCAAGGGAACACAGAACTTTCCGTCCCATTCTCATTGCCGATGGAGTTCCGCGCCCTCCATACCACGGCCAATGATGAAGGCGAAGTTCGTTATCCGATGTTCGATACGATACCGATCGGTCGCTCTGTTCCGAAGCTGGTCATGAAAACGGACTATGATACGCTGCCGGGAGAAGGGGCCGAAACCATTGTTCTCCATTTGACCATCTACGATCCTTCGACGATGTCCGTCCTCCAAACAATATTGGATACGTGTGAGAATACCGGTGCAACTGTGGATCTGGAAGATATCAATATGGACGGATATAACGATCTCCGATTGGCATATGGTGCGTCCGGATTCTCGACGCTGGACCTCATGCATGGGTTCCTGCTCTTCCATGAATCCGATTCCACCTTTATTCCTGCCGGTTTCACACTCCCGCACTACCAAACGTCCCCTTCGGCGAAACAGATCGTAACAACCTCGACTCTGACCGGCGGCAGAGGTCAAACCGAGGAAACATATCGTGTCGTGAACGATCAGCTCGAGTTGCTGCGGTCTGAATCGTCCGTAGAGGATTCCTATGAAACCAAGGAATTGATCGATGGCGCCTTGGTCACGACGAGGCAATCCACCGTGAACGACAGTGTTGATGGAAGCGGAAACCGAATATGCATCATCACAAAGAAAGCAAGGATGTTCGACTCTCTCTTCACCGTACAACGGATCTGGAAATATCCTCATGAGGATGTGCGGGATGAACAGAAGAGGAAGACACTCCTTTTTGAAAAGGCTTCATGGGGGAGCGGGTACTATCTTTTTCAAAAAGAAGAATACCAACACAGAAAATCAAAGAATGGAACGATCAGTACTTCTGTTTGCCGGTTTAAAGCAGAACGGCAGGCATGGAAGGCAAAGCGTTGACCGTATTCCGGTAATCCATCGGAGCGAAACGAACCCGGATCCCGAAACGGAGCACGCTGCGCTCTATCACATTTATAGACGATATGAAGAAATATTATCGGTCAAGAAACACGATGAGACCATTGTTGACACATATATGCTTCGTTGTCCTGATGCTGTGCGGTATTCCGCTTCATGCAAACGCAGTGTCCGATCCCGTTCGAACAGATACACCTTCATATTCTGTTATCTTGGGGAAGATGATGATCGGTGCCAATAATTACAACTTTGATGCGGGATTTGGATTTGAATATCACACAGAGAAATCATTGTACGCCTTCAGAATTATCAAAGGCATCGAGAATCATGGTCTTCCCGCTCAGTTCTTTCCGATAGAATGGATACACTCTGAGAACAGGCATACAAGTCCATTGGAAGTAACGTATGAATATTCTCTTCTGTATGGCCGAAAGTATAGTATCCCATACGGGGATTTCAGTATGTCCGGCGGGATCGGTATCCTGGATTTCAATAAAAGAGAACGGTTTATCAGGACAAGGAAAGGTGACGTTACGTTCCTTGGCTTTCAAACGTACGTTGATGACTTTGAAATGAAGGTACATTCCTTGTTCATCATTCCATATGAGCTGCAGTATATGGTCTATGTCGATCCGCTCATCATCTCCGCTTCGATCTTCGGGAATGTGAACAGGATGCAGCACTTCATGGGCATAAATTTCAATATTGCATGGGGCTGGTTCATGTGAACCATGGATCACTGCAAGAAAAGTTCTATGGTCCCGATCCATCCGGAACCTGATCACGCATCACACAGCAGCGAGGCTTGACAGTTCAATGTGTTCCATGAGAGTGCCGATTATACGGATTTCACCTCACAATGGTTAGGGGTCATTGCCGTCCGCACGCTCGTTGTGCACGGCGACCGCGACCGCTTCTTCCCGGTCAGAATGTACCGTGCTTCTCCGGACTCTGCATTGTGGATCATGCCCGGCGGCGACCACGTTCCCATTTACGATCCTGTGCATCATCATGATGAAAACGATCCACGTCATATTGTCCATCATTGCGTTCCCCGCTATGCTGATGATGGTGCTGACGGGGTGCGATGAACAGCTGCCGGCGCGCATGGATCCTTCCATCGCGCTCCGCGGCACGATCGATGCGATCTATTTCGGTCCGGCCGATCCCGGCTTCGGCGCGGTGGATAACAAGCTGCCGATCTATCTGGATATCCAGTATCCGCGCGCTTCGTTCGATGAGACGATCCAGGGTGAGGCAGAGATGTCGGCGACCATCGAGATCGTCTGGCAAGGGTACCGCAGGGATATCACGCTGAATAAGAAATCGGTCATCGAAAACCGGCGGCACAAATATGATGCCGCAACGAACATCCTCACTCTCGACCCCGGAGATATGGTGAGCTTCTTTTATGATTGGGACTTCCGGGATAATAACGGAGTATTTCTGCCGGATATCTGGGCGCGCGGAATCGACTCATCGTGTCCTAAGCGGGACACCATCGTTACAGCGGATTCGACCTATATCATAAAAACCTATCCCATAACACTCGGATTCGGAACCATTGAGGTCTCCGGCAGTGCAAAACTGTGGCAGCCGTTTGCGGTATGCCGTACTCCGGTTCGGCAATTCCCGGTACGATGGCAGAGTGTGTCGTGCCGATATGTGAGGAGTGTTCCTTGACGCGATGGAAAAACCACTGCGGTGAACCGTTGCACTTCCATAAAAAATTTATGATTGTAGTACAGAGGGTTTTTTTCACGCAGATCTGAAGAGAGATTTCAAAAGCAGGTAAACGATGGTAACGGACAATCCCTGGAAGCATATCATTGAAGAGGATTACATCGGACATATGAACAGTCCGCATGTTGCTCAACGTCCTCTGCTCAACAGACTGATGCGCGATGTGCTTTCCTCCTCACGGCCGCGATCCCTGCTGATCATCGGCAGTTCCACCGGGAATGGCGTGGAACATGTCGATCCGCAGCGGACCGCCAGGGTCGAATGTATCGACATCAATCCCTCTTTTGTACAATCGCTCCGCGCACAGCATCCAGCTCCGCCGTTCTCGCTGACGGTGCACTGCATGGATGTGATGGAGTTCCCGTTCCGGCT
>JAVBYA010000397.1 GCA_030824295.1 Bacteroidota bacterium | reverse complement strand
AGGCAGGGGACGGGAAGGAATCCAAATTCAAAATTGATGCACTGCGGAACGGTCTCGCCTGGACGCCGCGGAAATGGACGAAGATATCGAAGGATACCGGCGTCGGCAACCCTGCGCTCGCAACGGCGGAGAAGGGAAAGAGATTCAGCGAGGTCACCACTGCGAAGATCGCTGCGTTCCTTGTTGACCTGGCGAACGCCGACCTGAACGACATGTATGAATGACCGTATGAACGGAACGATCCCCCGCATGCGCGTCATCATCTCCCTTCTGCTGCTGAACCTTGCCTTCCGCCTCGGCGCCGCGCTCCAGCCGATGGAACATGTGGACTCCATCGCTCTGCCGGATGACACGTATCTCTGCCTCTCCATCTCCCGCTCCATCGCCGAAGGGAACGGTCCGTCCTACAGCGGCGAGTTCACGAACGGTTTCCAGCCGCTCTATGTCTATCTGATGGCTCCGGTCTTCCTGCTGGTGCCGGATGACGATATCATCCCGATCCGTGCCGCACTGGTGATGCTCTCGTTGTTCGATACACTCACACTCCTGCTGCTGCTCCAGCTTGTCTTGGCCGTCACCCGTTCCGCTATTGTTCCATTCATCATCGCAGCGGCGTGGATCATCAATCCCCTCTCCATCACGACCGCGATCAACGGTATGGAAACATCGGTCGCTTCGTTCATGCTGCTGCTGATGCTCACGGTCTATCATCGGTTCACGGCGGACGGCCTGCCGATGACCGTCCGGAGGACCTTCGTGCTGGGAGCAGTATTCGGTCTCAGCGTCTTCGCCAGGATCGATTCCGTGATGCTGGCCGGTGCACTCACGCTGATGCTGATCTGGAAGTACCGCAAGGAACCGGTTTCGGCATTCCGGACCGTACTGCTTTTGCTGGCCGGTGCCGCAGTGACCTATGGTCCGTGGTTCCTTTATTCGTGGATGAACTCCGGAGATCTTTTCCCGGTGAGCGGCAAAGCGATCCGGTTCATGGAACTGGACAGAGCGGAGAATGTGCTGATCGGCAGCACGTGGTACCGCCATACGGTCACGTCCGCTCTGACGGCGATCTTCAGGAATAACAGCGCCATGCTCATCATCATCAGCGTGCTGATCTTTCCCGCTGCTGCACTGGCCTCCGGTGCGCGGGAAAAGCTCCGGGTCCACGGCAGAATGATGTTCTGGACCTTTCTGATCGCAGGAACGTTCTATACGGTCCATGTTGCGGTCATTCTGAACAGTTTTGCCACGTTCCGAGTCATTCAGCCGTTCTCCATTGTCACGATACTCCTCGGTTCGCTCATCTATCTTCCGTTCTTCTTGCACGGATCGGAGCTCGGATCTGCAATGCGCCGGTACTCGATGCTGATCATGCCGTTATTCCTGTTCGCTGCCGGACTCTTCATCGGCTATGCGTTCTACATCTTCGGTGTATGGTTCTTTCCGCGCTATCTCTTTCCGGTGAACATCGTCATCCTGTTCTTTGCCGCTATCATGCTGGATGTGCTGCTGCATTCTTTGAACAGAGTGAAGTTCCGTCGACTGGTTCTCGCGTTCATCGTGCTCATCATCGGCGGGGTGAATATCGGTGCCAACAAACTGTATGCGCTCTATTCTCCGACACCGGGGGCATCGAACGGATATATGAAGATCGGTCTCTGGGCAAAGGAACAGTTCCCGGAAGGGACGGTCATCGGCAGCTGTCAGTCCGGCGCATTGGGATATTTTGCGCGGCAGTGTACGGTCGTGAATCTGGATGGTGTGGTGAACAAGAGGTGTTTTGAAGCGTTGAAAGCAGGAACGATCCCGTCATTCCTTCGGTCCGAGAGGATCGAGTATGTGATCGGCTGGCCGCTGAACATGGCATTCCTCAGCCGGCGTTCGGACGCACCGTTGATGTCCGGACTCTCGCCGGCACGCGACATCCCGGATATCGTCTCGTGGTCCAGCAATTGGCTCTATTATGAAGTGCTGCCGTGATCCATTAGACGGGGCATTGGAATCAGTGAAAAGTTCAGTTGCTTCTGAATGAATTTACTGAGATGTTTCGTGACCCAAAACCGCAATCCGACCAATCCGGAGCGATCATGAACCAAACCCGCACCCCGCAGGACCTGTCCGGCATCATCGAACAGACTTTCACACTCATCGGCTCCACCATTGCCCGGAATGCCGTCATTGCTTCCCTCTTCCTGGCATTGCCCATCATTCTCGTCACGATAACGGCGAACGAATTCTTTTCCTTCGCTCTGCAAATGCAGGAGACGGGCGCGGAGGATTCGGAAGGAGTGGAACGATTGATGACCTTCGCCGGATCTCTGGCACCGTTCATCATTGCCAGTCTCCTTCTCAGTCTCGGTTCACTCATCACGGAGGTGGCCTGTCTCCAAGTTGCTGCGGGCGAACTGAACGGTGAACCGATCGGATATTCCGCCGCCATCGCGCGGACGTTCGACGGCCGGTGGCTCCGCGGTCTTGGTGCGGAGTTATTGAAGATGCTGATACTCGCAGGAGGATTCGTCATCCTCGGAGTGATCGCTGCCATCTTCGGTGCATTCTCCGAAGGCTCCGAGGGAGGGACCGGGTTTGCCGTTCCGATCATACTGATCATGTTCATCCTCATCATCGTCGGAGTCTATGCCGCCGTCCGGTGGAACTTCTCTCTTGCGGCGGCCTCTATTGAGAATCTTCCTCCGGTGGAAGCGCTGGGACGGACCTGGTCGCTGATGGACGGAATGTGGTGGAGAACGGCCGGCATTCTGCTCCTGGCGGGGATCGCCCTCCAGTTCGTCACCACCATCATCTCCATGCCGTTCACCTTCGGTTCGATGTTCGACGTCTATAAAGAATTCTACAGTGTGCTGGGTGCGGCCAGCGGCAAAGTCGATCCGAGCGTGTTCGCACAGCTGCAGGCGCAAATGGGGACCGGTATCGGGGTCGGCATCGGGCTTACTACTCTGGTGCGGGTAACGATCACTCCCGCCTATACCGCCGTTATGTTCTTCGATCTTATTGCGCGTGAAGTGCCGCCGAAGGTCATTCAGCCGTTTGACGTTGAACCGAATTCCGGTCCGACGGAGTGAGTATGACCGGAACTGAACCCGCCCAAACAGAGAAACCGCTGGACGGCCGCTGGGAGAAGAACGGACGGAACCCGGCGGTCGCGGCTGTTGTCGGACTGATCGGGATCGGCATCCTGTATACCTATGCGCAGGGGATCATGACCGCCATCGGGATGATGGTGATGTCACAGGATCTGGCCAGCAGTGAATCCAGCACCTTTATTGCATCGCTCACACAGATGACGGAAGCGACCAAACAACCGCTTCGGCTTGCATTGTTCATCACACAATTCGCTGCAATGCTGCTGCCGACCGTCTGGCTCGTCCGTCACTGGCATTCCTCAGATGTGCGCGGGTATATTCAGGCGGTCCGCGCACCATGGATGGATGTTCTCCTGGCTGTGATCATCACGCTGCTGACCCTCCCCTCGCTCCGTTTCATCAATGCATTCCTCATCCAGAACATCCGGCTGCCGGAATTCATCCTCCGCATCAATTCCGAACTCTTCGCAGCATACACGGTTGAGGAATTCGTTTGGCTGGTGGTCGTTGTCTGCATCACCCCTGCTATCTGCGAAGAGGTCTTCTTCCGGGGATATGTGCAGCGCACGCTCAGCCGCCGGATCGGAGTCCGCAGTATCGCCATTGTCGGCGTGCTGTTCGCACTCTTCCATCAGCAGCCGCTCGGACTCCCCGGACTCATCGCGCTGGGCGTTCTGTTCGGATTCTTCTATCACCGCAGCGCCAGTCTGCTGCCGGGCGCCGCTGCGCATTTCACCAACAATCTCACCGCAGTCGTCTCCTCCGTCCGGACTGCGGACGGGACCGAGGCGGTCTCTCTACCGCTGCTCTCGGGAGAGATGTGGACTGCTGCCGTGACCGTTCCGTTCCTCTTCCTTGCGATCCAATTCTATCTGCACCGCACCAATCCCCGTTTCGCGGCCATCGAATCATAGCACCCTTCACCGGCTGGATTTGCTCCGCGTCCGTTTTTTCCCTACGTTGAACGGTCATAAATCCTACAGGGACAGCTCCGTATGTGGAAACGGAACACCATCATCTTCCTCTCCAGTCAAGCCGTCTCGCTGTTCGGCTCGTCGCTGGTGCAGTATGCACTTCTCTGGTACATCACGCTGGAGACGAAGTCCGGCACGATGCTCACACTCTATATCGTGTGCGGATTCCTGCCGACCTTCTTCCTTTCGCCGTTCGGCGGCGTGTGGGCGGACCGGTACGACCGGAAACGGCTCATCATCCTGGCGGATGGACTCATCGCCCTCGTTACGCTGGCGCTTGGGGTCTCCTTCCTGACCAGCGGCGGCAGTACGTCTCTCATCATGCTCGCTGCAGCGCTGCGTGCGGCCGGAGCGGCGGTGCAGATGCCTGCGGTGGGAGCTATCCTGCCGCAGTTCGTCCCTGCTGAACATCTCACCCGGGTGAACAGCATCTCCGGTACGATCCAGGCGGTGATCGCTCTCGTCTCTCCGATCGTCAGCGGCGCACTCATCTCCGTCTGGCCAATGCATTATCTGTTTGCCGTGGATGTTGTTACAGCGGCAGCCGCCATCACCGTCCTTGCGCTGATGTTCCGCGTTCCTGCGCATGAGCGGGCGGAAAACGTAATGTCGACATCGTATCTGGAAGATATGCGGCTCGGTGTTCGGTACATCCGGGAGCACCGGTATCTGATCTCGTTCTTCACATTCATCGGCGTTCTCCTCTTTTTGATCTCTCCAGCTGCTTTCCTGACGCCGCTGCAGGTCGTGCGCACATTCGGTGCCGATGTCTGGCGGCTCACTGCGATCGAGATCGCTTTCTCCGTCGGGATGATCGCAGGCGGCGCGCTGATGGGCTTCTGGGGAGGATTCACCAACCGGATGCATACCATGCTGCTTTCCGCAGCAGTGATGGGGATCTGCACTGTGGCGTTGGGTGTGACGGGGAATTTCTGGCTGTATCTGTCGTTTATGGCTGTCTTCGGCATTTTCATCCCGCTTCTGAATACTCCTTCCGCAGTCCTGCTGCAGGAGCATGTGGAGAGTGAGTTTCTCGGGCGGGTCTTCAGTGTGAATACGATGCTCTTCACCTCCATTATGCCGCTCGGCATGCTGCTGTTCGGTCCGATGGCAGAGGTGGTATCGGTCGAACTGATCCTCATCGTCACTGGAACGCTCATCCTTGTTTCCGCACTTCTTGCATTCCGCAATGCCACATTGCTGAGCGCCGGGATCCCTGTCACTGCACCACACGAACCGCCCCGATCGTAATGTGCTTCGCTGCATCATGCGCTGCACAGACGCTGGAGAGACCGCCGTTAGCGAACGTTGTCATCAGTTCGCGTCAATGCGGACAGTTTTATCGGTATTCTCCTGCATATGTTTCGATTCCTTTTTACTGCCGCAGTTGATTCCATCCGCTTTTCTTCTATCTTACAAATGAACTACTGACGATTGTTCCATCATCCCAACCGCCGCGCCAAGCACAGCATCCCTGAACCGCCGCACCGGTCCTTCTGCACCGACCGGACACTCATACGACGAAACATTGCATTCATTCCGGACACGGACCATGACGGTCCGCGAACCGCCATTTTCAAAGGATCCCGATGAACACCAAAAAGATCACGCTGACCGAGAACGAGATACCGACCCATTGGTACAATATCATTGCCGATATGCCGAACAAGCCGCTGCCGCCGCTCCATCCCGGAACGAAAGAACCGATCGGTCCCGACGCTCTTGCACCGCTCTTCCCGATGGAACTGATCAAACAGGAGGTCTCCGCGGAAAAATGGATCGCCATTCCGGACGAAGTGCGCGAGATCTATAAAGTGTGGCGTCCCACACCCATGTATCGGGCATACGGCTTGGAGAAAGCCCTCGGCACTCCCGCAAAGATCTATTATAAATATGAAGGAGTGAGTCCTGCCGGTTCGCACAAACCGAACACCGCTGTCCCCCAGGCTTACTATAATAAGCAGCAGGGAGTGAAAAGGATCGTCACCGAGACCGGTGCAGGACAATGGGGAAGCGCGCTGAGTTTCGCCTGCAACCTGCTCGGGATGGAGTGCGAAGTGTTCATGGTGAAAGTGAGTTATGACGGCAAGCCGTACCGCAAACTGATGATGAACACATGGGGCGCAAAAGTCTATTCCTCCCCCACCACACAGACCGCCGCAGGGCGGCAGATCCTCGCGGAGGACCCGAACTCCCCCGGTTCACTCGGCATCGCGATCTCCGAAGCGATCGAGATCGCTGCGCAGGATGAGAATACGAAATATGCATTAGGTAGCGTGCTGAACCACGTGCTGCTGCATCAGACGGTGATGGGACAAGAAGCGCTGCTGCAGATGGAAAAAGCTGGAGACATGCCGGACATCATCGTTGCTCCGTTCGGCGGCGGTTCGAATTTTGCCGGACTCACCTTCCCGTTCCTCCGTTTGAATCTTGAAGAAGGAAAGAAGATCCGCTGCATTGCGAGCGAGCCGGCATCTTGTCCGAAACTCACACGCGGTGTGTTCCGCTATGATTTCGGCGATACGGTCGGAATGACGCCGCTGCTGCCGATGTTCACGCTCGGGCACAATTTCGTGCCGCAAGCGATCCATGCCGGCGGACTCCGCTATCACGGAGCCGGCGTGATCGTCAGCCAATTATTGAAGGATAATTTGATCGAAGCGCGCGCGCATCATCAGCTCGATACGTTCGAAGCGGCGGTCCTGTTTGCTCGGACGGAAGGGATCATCCCCGCACCCGAAGCAGGACACGGCATTGCAACGGTCATTGAAGAAGCGAAGAAGTGCAAAGAAGAAGGAACATCAAAGACGATCCTTTTCAACCTGTGCGGTCACGGTCATTTCGACATGCAGGCGTACGAGGATTATTTCGCCGGCAAGCTCGTCCGGCATCATCTGAGCGATGCGGAGATCAACGCATCATTGGCGAAACTGACCACGCCGACGATCTGAACGTCGGCAGATGAAGTGTACATAAGAACGGCGGGACCGATGCACCGGTCCCGCCGTTCGTTTTTCAGA
Source organism: Bacteroidota bacterium (assembly GCA_030824295.1). GTDB lineage: Bacteria > Bacteroidota > Ignavibacteria > UBA10030 > UBA8401 > UBA8401. Next base: position 1,815 of record JAVBYA010000397.1, on the reverse strand, counting down.
GGACAGATCCCCGCTTAACGGATGACCACCGGGAACGTCTGATCGATATCCGTATCGTACGTTGCGCCGGTCTTCGGATTGCCGCCGTAATGCCGCAGACGGACCTGCAGCGTACCGTTGGCCGCTCCTGTTCCGCTCACGGTCACCGAGAAGGTCAGACCGAAGTCCGATCCCTTGCCGTCCTTGCTGAGGTTCGAGACGGTCACCCGCCCGTTCGCTCCGCCGCCGGGAGTGAAGACGAAGAGATGATTGTCCTGATCATCAACGATCTCCTGCGTGGCGTTCTCCACCGGTGTCTTTGATTCATCATACAGCACGATGTATCCGGTGTAGGTGACGCCGGACGCGATGCGCAGCGTATCTTCGACCATCGCCTTCCCTTTTATGACGGTAGTATCACGGACCAGGGATTTTGTCGAGTCCGATTTTCCTGCTTCTTTCAGGACCACCACCATCGTGGTCGGCGGTGCATGTTCATCGTCCACCGGCGGAACCGCGGGATTCTCTTCTTCTTTGCAGCCGTTCAATAGAACGGTGAATACAGCCAGGACCAGGAACATTCGAACTGTGGTGTGGATCGACATGAAGTTGCCTCCTTGTGATGGTTGATGGATGGTGGATGATGAAGATCAGTGCGGTTCGGTTCCGATACCGAACGGCAGATGGACACGCAGCACGATATCGCGTCCCGGATTGTCGATGAAATACCGGAAGCGGCTGAGATAATCCCTGTACGCAGTATTGAAGATGTTCTGCACGGTCACGTTGCACCGGACCATATGCGGTCCCATGATGAACTCGATGCCATATTCCAGATCGAACAGTGCATAGCCGGCGGGCGGTGATGTATAATCAGCGTTCGGCGGGATCCGGGTTTGCCGGGCAACAGCGGTCCCGGTCAATTCCAGATAGGATTCCTCCGCGCCAAGATGGCGCGGAAGATGATAATGCAGCCAGAACCGAACACGGTCGGAAGGCATTTGGTACAACGGCTCGTTCCGCACGATATCGTCCGCGATCACCATGGACACGGATGCGCCGGCGCGGACATCCTCCACGATCTGCAGGTCAGCGGAGGCATCTACGCCGCGCATCAGTACATCCGTCTGCCGGTAGATCATCGTCGGGAAGATTCCGCGCAGCGTCAGCGTCGGCTGCGGAGACGGGAAAGCGAAGATGAAGTCGTCCATCCGGTTCACGAACAATCCGATCTCGGCGGAGCTCAATTCAGCACGATGTTTCAGCGTCAGGTCCAGACTGTAACTCCGTTCCGGCACCAGGGTCTTATCCCCGATCTCGAACTGCGCCGTACCGTGATGGACTCCATAACTATAGAGCTCGTTCACCGTCGGCGGTCGCCAACCGGTTCCGGCATTCATATTCAGGGACCAGTCTGCTTCGAATTGATAGATCGCGCCAAGGGCACCTGAAGCGCTCGTGTAGCGGTGGAGCGTTTGATCGATGCTCCGGGCGGGATTCGCATAGATCTCCAAAGACTGCACATCGAACCGGCCGCCGGCACTGAGGGTCAGCAGTTGGTCCGTGTACGATTCCAGCAGATAGAGACCGCCGGAGTAGGAACGGAAGTTCGGGATGAGGAAGCTGAGTCCCGCCGCCACATTTCCCTGACGCATCCCGCTGATGCCGACAGTGCCGTAGAGTCCTCCGATGGGAGAATGAACGAATTTCAGGTCCCCGCTGTGCGTGGTGAGGGTCAGATCGAAGTTCGCTCTGCCGCGGGACCGTGCATGACCATCGTATTCCTGACGGTCGTTGCTCTGCCATCCATATTGCGCTTCCAGCGTTCCCATTCCC
>JAVBYA010000046.1 GCA_030824295.1 Bacteroidota bacterium | reverse complement strand
CTTTGCGTTTCTTCACTTTGAAGCTGCCGAATCCGCGTATCTCGATGTTCTTCCCGTCACGCAAGGAGGCGATCACCGTTTGGATGAAACCGTCAACGACCGCTTCGGTCTCAACTTTGGTCAATCCTGTCCCGGATGCTATAACGTCAACGATGTCTGCTTTCGTCACGACTGCTCTCCTTATTGTGGTTGTTGATATCGGTATTCGACGACCGGCTGCTGTAAGAGTTCGTTCTTCAATGTTGTGATCTCGTTCTTCATCACGCCGAAGAGCCTCTCGGAGAGGGTCTCGCGCTTCCGCTCCTTGATCACTCGCGGTGTACCGTACACTTCCGCCATCTCTGCGGCGATCTTGATCGCATCCTGGTATGTGCCGAGTGTGTCGATCAGTTTCAATTCGTAGGCCTTCCGTCCGGTGAACACCCGTCCGTCCGCATACTTCTTCACAAGCGCTTTGTCCATCTTGCGTTCTTCGGCAACAGCGGAAACGAACTGGTCATAGATATCGTCCACCATCTCCTGGAAGTACCGCTTGTCCTCTGCCGTCGGTTGACGGAACGGCGACCCCGCATCCTTCAACGAACCGCTCTTGATCGTCGTGGAATTCACGCCGATCTTCGCCAGCAGATCGTCCACATGCATGAACTGCGAGATCACGCCGATGCTGCCGACAACGGAACCGGGATTCGCCACGATCCTGCTCGCGCCGATCGCTGCGTAGTACCCGCCGCTCGCAGCCACGGAACCCATGGAGACCACGATCGGTTTTCCGTACGCGCGTGTCTTCTTCACTTCCGCATAGATCTCCTGACTTGCAGAGACTCCGCCGCCGGGGGATTCGATCCTCAGCACTATCGCACGCACGGACGTGTTCTCGCGGAACCGTTTGATCTGCTGAACGACCCTCTCTGAACTGACGATCGGTTCGTTCAATTCCACCAATGCGACGGTTCCGGCTGTACCGCCCGAAACATCCTCCGTCTCTTCATCACCCAACAGTGCAACGAACGAAAGAACGATAAAAAGGAAGAATACACCGAGGAATCCGAATATTCCGATGAGCCATTTAGCGGTTTTACTCATAATATTTCTGAAGACAATCTTTGTAACCTATTGATACTTATACAATTATAAGGAATACTCATCCCAATGTCAATGCATAACAGACGTCAGTTAAAGAAAAAAGGGAGCAAACAGCTCCCTTTTCCCTATTCTGAGGCGCCGGAACGGCACCGATATCACGCTTTTTGCTTCGGCGGGAAGAGTTTGGACAGGACCACGGAAATTGCCAGGATCCCCATCACCACTATCAGCGAATACTCCACCGGGATCTTGTAGAAATCGACCGCCATCATCTTCAGACCGACAAAGACCAGGATCACCGAAAGACCATAGTGCAGATAGTGGAACAGACCCATGATGCCTGCCAGAGCGAAATAGAGGGCCCGCAAACCAAGGATAGCGAACACATTGGATGTGTAGACGATGAACGAATTGTTCGTGATCGCCAGGATGGCCGGGATGGAATCCACGGCGAAGATGAGATCCGTCGTTTCGATCACCAGCAGTACGATGAACATCGGCGTAGCGACCTTCCGGCCGTCGATCTTGGCGAAGAAACGATCACCGTGATAATCGTTCGTCACCGGGAACCACTTCTTGAAGAGCCGGATGACCGGGTTCTTCTCCGGCTGCAGTTTCTTATCCTTCTGCAGCGCCATGTTGATACCGGTGAAGATCAGCAATGCACCGAACACATAGATCGTCCAATGGAAGGTGGTGATGAGTGCAACACCGGCGAAGATGAAGATGGCACGCATGATGAGAGCACCCAGGATCCCCCAGAAGAGCACTTTATGCTGGTACAGTGACGGCACCTGGAAATAGGTGAAGACCATCAGGAAGACGAAGACATTGTCCACACTCAGCGACTTCTCGATGAGGTACCCGGTCAAAAAAGCGAGCGCAGCATCCTTGTTGGAGTAAACACTCCCCGGCGCCATCCAGTCCCAATAGAAATAGATGAGCGTATTGAAGATCAAAGCACAGGCGATCCAGACAGCGCTCCAGGTGAGCGCTTCCTTCATCTTGACTTCGTGTGCTTTCTTGTGAAAGACCCCCAGGTCGAGCGCCAGCATTGCCAGTACGAAACCGTTGAAGAGGATCCACATCAATGATTGATGGTCCATTGTATCCTTTATGATGAGTATGGGTTAGAAATCGAACAATTCATCGAGCATGTTCTTCTTGCGTTTCTGCTTGTAATACTGATCGCCGTACTGCTGCTGGTAGACCGGCGGCGGCGGATACGACGGCTGCGGAGCGCTGCGCTGCGGCGGCGCCGGCATCTCCTCGGCATGCGAGCGCTCGATGATCTTATCGAGCTCGCCGCGGTCCAGCCACACGCCGCGGCATTTCGGACAGTAATCGATCTCCACACCCTGACGCTCGCTCATGGTCAGGTCGACGGAACAGACGGGACACTTCATTGGATACTCCTGGGTTCGTTCATGGTTGATGGACGGAACGGAAGATGCCGGCGGCACCGGCGCTCAGCGCACCGGTGAGCCGTAGACCATTGCTTCAAGACGCGCGATACGCTCCTCCATGGGAGGATGCGTGCTGAACAGCCGCATGAACGAACCGCCGCTCAGCGGATTCACGATGAACATGTGAGCTGTCGCCGGTGTGGCATGCATCGGTATCCGCTCGGAACCGGCATGCAGCCGCCGCAGCGCGCTCGCCAGCGAGAGCGGATTCCCTGCCATCTGTGCACCGGTCTCGTCCGCCAGGAACTCACGGGACCGCGAGATCGCCATCTGCACCAGCATCGCCGCGATCGGAGCCAGGATCATCATCAGGATGCCGGTGAGCGGGTTGCTCCCCTCTTCATCGTCCGAGCTCCGTCCGCCGAAGATCATCGCCCACTGTGCCATGTTCGCCAGATAACTGATCGCTCCTGCGAACGTTGCCGCAATGGTGCCGATCAGGATATCGCGGTTCTTGATATGTGCCAGTTCGTGCGCGATCACTCCCCGCAGTTCATCGCGGCTCAGCAGCCGTGTGATCCCTTCGGTCACCGCCACCGCCGCATGCTGCGGGTCCCGGCCGGTCGCGAACGCGTTCGGCTGTTCCCCGTCGATCATATACAGTTTCGGCATCGGCAGATTCGCACGCTGCGTCAGTTCTTCGGTCATCCGGAACAGGTCCGGGGCATCGGTACGGGTCAATTCCTTCGCACCGTACATCTTCAGGACGATCTTATCGCTCCACCAATAGGAGACAAAATTCATCACGCCGGCAAACATCAGCGCTATGGTCATACCGCTTTGCCCGCCGAGTGCACCGCCGATCGAAACAAATAGAACGGTGAGAACACCCATCAACAGGAATGTTTTCATCGTATTCATAGCTCCAGTACTCCTTTAATGATGATGATATGCGTTTGTGACACGGTTCACAATGGTAACGCAGTACATCCTGGAATTAGTTCCTTGTAACCCACGGTCATCATTTATTTTGCCTTTTTGACGCGTTTTCAGCGTTTTTATAGCATAAAAATAGGACCGAAAAATACCAGTTTCAGTCACTGCAATGCGACAGTCCTGACCATGGGACCGTTCATTGCAGATATTGATACCAGATCCAATATCCGACCGGTATCACGGTACCGATCAGTACGAACCACTTCCCTCTTCCCATCAGACCTGTCTTTCCTTTCTGGATGAACATTCCGGAGATCCCCATGAAGATCAGACTCAGGGCGAAGAGGTCCGCAATGAACGTCCAGAGGCCTTTGGGTGCATTCAAATGCAGCTGGTTCATCTCGAACAGCACCATCCTCCGCTGTGTGGTCTCGATGAGCACATTCCCCGTCGGAAGGTCGACGGAGTACGTGAGATTCTCGTAGAACAGCTGCGCCGTCTCCGGGTCCGGACGGAAGAAATTCTTCGGCTCTTCCGTCAGACCCAATCCGCGCATCGCCTCGGCTTTCACCGAATCCCGTTCCGTCGCCGTGATCGGTTCGATCTCTTTGAACTGTTTCTCACGGACGAAGTTGGGGTTCCAGTCCTGGATATGGTTCACCGCAATACCGGAGACCCCGTAGATGATCAGCATCGCGACCGTGAGATATCCGATATCACGGTGCAGGACGATATTGAGCCGTCGCCAGCTGAACTTCTTCATTTCGTTTCGACCTGAGCCCCTTCGCCGTCGATCTGCAGGATGGTCTTGGGACCTTTCACGGTGGATTCATCGAATGCCGTCCCATGTTCTTCCGCCATCTTCTTCCCGCTCTTGATCTGTTCCTCAACAGAGATCTTTTTGACGGAGACGATTCCTTCCGCTACCGCGTTCTGCCCCTTCAGGTCCAGCGGGAACACGATCACACCATCCTCCACCTTGAACCGGATCGCTTCGAATTCCTTGTCGCTGCCGAGCTTCACCCAGCATCCGCGCGTCTTGCAGACATCCACGATCGGACCGGCTACCTTCACCCGTTTACCGTTGAACTTCTCCGGCGCAGCGATGATGTCGGAGATCTTCGTGGTCTCCTTCACGGTCAGTTCTTTTCCATAGTTCTTCTTTCCTCCGGCGAATGCCGCAGTGGTGAACAGTACGGCGACCAGCAATACCAACAGGGAACGTTTCATAAGGCACCTTTTTGTCTGATAGTGAAAAAAAATGCCTCTGATAGTATCAGAGGCATGCGAACAATCTCTTCGGTTCCGGAAGCCTCTACTTCTGCTGCTTGTACATCGTCATGATGTACGCCGCAATGGAATCCGCTTCGGCCGGTTTCAATCCCTGGTTCGGCATCGGCGGGAACGCCGGATCGACCTTCATGGGATTCAGCACGAATGTTACAAGACGCGTACGGTCGCTTTCATACTTCGGGAGTACATCCTTGTACGCCGGACCGACCTTCTTCACTCCGAATTCATGACAAGCGGAACACTTTGCGGTGAAGATCTCCTCGCCCGTCAACACGGTGAGATTGATCCCCATGGCGGCAAGCAGCTCTTCATGGTGAAGCACATAGCGGTGCGCAAGAACGGCGGACGATGTCTTGGTGGCTCCGGCGAGCGCCGACGTACCGTGCAGCACCAGTGCGAACACGGCAAGGGTGAACAGATAGAAGGCCTTCGCTGCATACGAAGCTTTGAATTCTTTGATCATGCCGTACACGGAGTGACTGGCCAGGAAGACGAAAAAGATCACAAGGAATGCGAAGAAGAACACCGTAGCGGTCAATGAGACCACCGGCAGCAGCACGACGGACAGCACAACGAAGAGCGGCAGCGACAGCAAGGAGATCAGACCGATCGGTAGCGTTGACGATCTCACATACTCGCTGTACTCCGGCGTCAGGTCCTTGGTCCCTCCCTGCCACGAGAACGTGAAGAAGAGCATGCCGATAGTGGCCATGGAGAAGGACAGCACGACGAACTGGAGCAGTTTGGAGAGCACATCAAGCGAGAAGAGGAGTTGTACCGCATTGGAGACGGTGTCCCACGAATTCGGGTGCACCGCAAGCGACCGTCCGGCGATCATGCAGTAGACGGCAGCGGAGAGGAAAAGCAGTGCATACTTGCCCGAAGTGCGGCGGGTCTCCAGCATCTGTGCTTTGTATTCCTCGACCTTGTCATTGCTCTTGCCCGGAACTGCCTCCAGCATATCGCTGAAGGTGAGTGCATATCTATAAGACGAAGCGAATGCTGACGCTGCGGCAAGCAGGAGCAGGCCCCATCCGAGGATGCTCACACTGAGTGCGGCGGTATCCTGCAGCAATTGTGCATACGCAAAGGTCATCGCCATGAACGGCACCACACCGAACAGCAGCAGGATGCTCTTGTTCGGCAGGATGTGATCGATCATCTCTTTGGCGAAGCGCTGTGCGAGCGGATCGTTGTGCATGCGGCCTTTACGGTTATGATAGAGCGAGAGCACCAGCGCTCCGAACACGTAACTGATGAACGGAAGCAGCAGGAAGTCGATGACGTTCAGCACGAAATAGAGAACGCCGATCTGCGCTTCGGATTGGGGTAAGGCGATCTGTTTCAGGAAATCCATTGTCGTTTACCAGAGTTGAATGTGATTATTGTACCGGCGCAGCCAGCAGGGGCTGCAGTCCGGCCTTCGCCGATGCCGCTTTGTACCATGCATCGAAATCGCTCGGTTCCATGATATGGACCGCCGTATACATGCCCGAATGGTTCAGTCCGCAATACTCGGCGCAGGCGATATCGTACCGCCCCACTTTATCGGACTGGAACCACAGGTCGTTCACTTTGTTCGGATAGACATCCTTCTTCACACGGAATGCCGGGATGAAGAACGCATGGCTCACGTCCGATGACCGGAGTTCCGTCCGCACCGGCATTCCGGCCGCAACGTACAGTGTATCGGTCTTCAGTCCGTTCGGATACTCGAAACTCCACTGCCACATCCGTGCCGTCACTTTGATCTGCAGGGCATTGTCCGGCACATTGCGCATATCCTTGTACCCGACCCAGCCGAAATAGAACATGCTCAGGAACAGCACCAGCGGGATGGCGGTCCACAGGACCTCCAGCGACAGGTTCTCTTCCACATGCGTGGGGACGGGGTTCCGTTTCCGGCTGTAGCGGATGACGAAATAGATCATCGCCACCGTGATGCCGACCAGGACGATCAATGATAACGCGGTGATGTACAGGAACACCGCATCGACATTATCCGTGAAGTTTGACGCTGATGAGAACATTCATTTACCTCGTGAAGGAATAGTCCCAGAACGTGAATCCCAGGAAGATGAAAAAGGTGAACAACGCGGTCAGGATGAAGACCTTGAAGATGGTATCCTCATACTTCATATGCATGAAGTAGTTCAGAACGTACCAGGATTTCACGCAGGCGATGAACAGCGCGATGACGATGGTCCAGTTGCCCAGGTTGATGCCCGAAACGGTGACGGTGATGCCGGTGAATGCCAGCAGGCCGAGCCAGATGAAGATGTAGCTGCCGTACTCGATAACGTGTGATTCTTCGTGATGATGTTCGCTCATGGTCCGCACCCTTTAATGGATCAGATAGAATAATGGGAAGAGGAAGATCCAGATCAGGTCGACCAGATGCCAGTACAGCGCCGAATTCTCCAGCCGCACATACCGGTCCGATGCGATCTTGCCCTGCTTGATCTGCCGAAGGATGAACAGGAAGAAGATCACCCCGATGATGACGTGCAGCGTATGCAGTCCCGTCATCACATAATAGAGTCCGAAGTAGAGGATCTCCCCTTCCGGCTTCGCCAGCAGGTCCTTGGACCCGGGATAGATGCCGTGGGAGATCTTGGAACCCCACTCGAAGTACTTGTTCACCATGAAGACGAAGGCGAAGCCGATGGTCACCCAGATGAGCGCTTTGGAGAACCGGACGTTCCCTTTCTGCATCGCGGTGATGGACATCGCCGCGGTCATACTGCTGGTGAGCAGCGCGATGGTGTTGATGAGCCCGATGGTCGTGTTCAGCTCCTGCGCGGCAAGATGGAACTCCTGCTGATGCACAAAACGGTACACGGCATAGATGATGAACAGTCCCCCGAACAGGATCAGTTCGGTGAAGAGGAAGAGCCACATCCCCATTCGGGAACCGTAATCGTCCCTATGCGGCTGATGGACGGCAGCGTGGTCTAGTGAACTCACTTCGTTGTCTCCTTTTTTGCCTCATACTTGGAATAGTCGTACGGTCCGGCATGCACATCCGGCACATCGTGGAAGTTCTCGAGGATCGGCGGTGTCTGGATCTTCCACTCCAGCGTCTCCCCGCCCCACGGATTCATCGGCGCTTTCGCTCCGCGGCGCATCCCCACATACAGGTTCGTGAACATCATGATCAGACCGATGATGAGGATCCAGGAACCGACCGTGGACACGACGTGGTAGGGCTGGAACTCGGGCAGATAATCGTAATAACGGCGCGGCATGCCGAGATAGCCCATCACGAACAGCGGCATGTAGAGCATATTGTAACCGAAGGTGACGATACCCCACGCCCATGTTGCCACTTTCAGATTGTACATCCTGCCGAACATCTTCGGGAACCAATAGTGCATCGCAGCGAAGATACCGAACCCGGTCCCGCCGAACATCACATAGTGGAAGTGCGCCACAACGAACGATGTGTCCTGCAGATGGATGTTCACGGAGAGCGCACCGAGCATCAGTCCGGTGAAACCGCCGATGGCGAACTGGAATATGAACGAGAGTGTGTAGAGGAACGGCGGATCGGCCTGGATCGATCCTTTATACATGGTGGAGATCCAGTTGAACACTTTGATGGCGCTCGGGATGGAGAGCACGAACGTGATGAACGAGAAGACGAACATTGCCGCATCGCTCATACCGGCCGTGAACATATGATGCGCCCACACCAGCGAACCGAAGAACGCGATGGCCAGACTGGAGAACGCGATGAACTTGTATCCGAAGATGGACCGGCGCGTGAACACCGGGATGATCTCCGAGACCAGACCCATCGCCGGCAGGATCATGATATAGACGGCCGGATGGGAGTAGATCCAGAACAGATGCTGGTACAGGACCGGGTCCCCGCCGAGCGCCGGATCGAAGATGCCCACGCCGAGCGTCCGCTCGATGGCGACCAGCGCCAGCGTGATACCGATGATCGGGGTGGCCAGCACCTGGATCCACGCCGTAGCGTAGAGCGACCAGACGAAGAGCGGCATCTTGAACCACGACATGTCCGGATGGCGCATGCGGTGAATGGTGGTGATGAAATTCAGTCCGGTCAGGATGGACGAGAAGCCGAGAATGAATGCGGCGATGAGCGCCGGAAGCACATTGGTGGTGGTGCGGACGGAATACGGTACGTAGAACATCCAGCCGGTATCGGCGGAACCGCCGGGCAGCAGCATGGAAGCGACGGCGAAGAGTCCGCCGAACACGAACATGTACCATGACATCAGGTTCAGACGGGGGAAGATGACGTCCTTCGCACCGATCATGATCGGCAGGAAGAAGTTGCCGAACACCGCGGGGAGCCCCGGGATGATGAACAGGAAGATCATGATGATGCCGTGCAGCGTGAAGAGCTGATTGTAGGTCTGCGCATCTACGATCGTCTTGCCGGGAGCGATGAGCTCAAGGCGG
>JAVBYA010000502.1 GCA_030824295.1 Bacteroidota bacterium | reverse complement strand
TCCATTACGGTATTCCGATCCGGTCCAAGGACAGGCTCATCGGTGTGCTGCTGGTCGGGGAGAAGCAATCGGAGAGCACGTTCCGGCAGGAGGACCTTGCCTTCCTTGCCACGACCGCCAAACAGTCGTCGGTCGCCATCGAGAATGCATTCCTCTACGAGGAACTGGCGGAGAAGGAGCGGATGAAGCACGAACTGCAGATCGCCCGGAAGATCCAGCTCGATTCGCTGCCGCAGCGGACCCCGACGGTGCAGGGACTGGAGATCGCCGGGACCTCTGTACCGGCGATGGAGGTCGGCGGTGATTTCTTCGATTACCTCACCAACGGGAACGGAAGGATCACGGTCGTGATCGGTGACGTGAGCGGCAAAGGGACATCCGCGGCGCTGTACATGTCCAAAGTGCAGGGGATCCTCCGTTCACTGCACGGCTTCGATCTGAGTCCGAAGGAATTATTCAACCGCGCTAACAAGCTGCTCTGTCAGGACCTGGAGAAGCGGTCGTTCGTAACGGTGCTCGGTGCCGAATTCAACACCGAACAGCGGACGGTGACCGTGTCCCGGGCAGGGCATCTGCCGCTGTGGCATTTCGATGCGCAGAGCGGCACGGTGAACAAGATCCTTCCGCGCGGGCTGGGACTTGGACTGAATGATGCGTCGATATTCTCCAATGAGCTGGAAGAGAAGAAGGTCACGTACCGTTCCGGTGATCTCTTCATCTTTGCAACGGATGGCGTCACGGAAGCACACAATGAATCGGGTGATTTCGGTGATGAGCGGATCCATGCCATTGTTACTGCCCAGAATCTTCGATCCGCAAATACGATACAGAACTCCCTTTTACAGGAACTCTCCGCATTTACGGGCGACCGGCTTCAGCACGACGATCAGACCATTGTGATCGTTAAAGCGCTCTGATAACCGTCCACCGCTTCAACGCCCGCTCCGTCCCTCATCGATCCAACGACCGCAACTTCTCCACCATGGCCGTGACGTATCATGCCCGCACGGACGCAGGAAAACAACCGCAGGAACTCCTTGCCTTCCTCTGAATATATCAATACATAGTACCGACGAGATCACTACCGACAGGGGGAAGACGATGAAAAAGATACTGATCATAGATGATGAACAGGACTTTCGGTTCTCGCTGAGCCAATCCCTGCAGACCGAAGGATTCGAATGTATCGCTGCAGGGGACGGCAAGGAAGCCGTAGCACTGGCGCTGACGCACTATCCCGATATCGTCCTGTGCGATATCTCCATGCCGGGGATGAACGGCTTCGAAACGCTGAAGGCATTCCGGTCACAGGACCGGCTGATGACGATACCGTTCATCTTCCTCACCGGACAAACGGAATCCGGACTGATGCGTCATGGTATGGATCTCGGGGCGGACGATTTCCTCAGCAAACCGGTAACAACGAACGAAGTGACGACGGCACTCTATGCACGGCTCAACAGACTGGAGATGCTGGCGAAGCAGGGAGAAGAGAATGTCCGGCGAATGCGCGTCCGGCTGGAGGAACTGCGGAAGCTGGCGGAAGTGACGAAACAGATCAACGACGGAGTGCTGCTGGAGGAGGTCTGTGAACAGGTCTTTTTCGCGTTCAAGTCATTCATCCCGTTCGACCGGATCGGTGTTTCGCTGATCGATGAGGACTCGGGCATGGTCGTAGCGCAGTGGGCCAAATCGGAGTCCAAGAAGATCGTGATCACGAAAGGATATCAGCAGCCGCTCAAAGGGAGCAGTTTGGAGGAGATCCTCCGCAGCCGGCAGCCGCGCATCATCAACGATCTGGAGGAATACCATCGGAACAAACCGCAGTCCAAAGCAACGGAAGATATCCTGACGGAAGGGATCCGCTCCAGTTTGACCTGTCCGCTGATCGCCATGGGAAAGAACATCGGGTTCATCTTCTTCTCCAGCAACGAGAAGAACACGTACCGGTTCGAACACACCGAGATCTACGTGCGGCTTGCCGGCCAGCTTGCGGTCGTGCTCGAAAAGGCACGGCTGTATCAGCAGCTGATCGAACTGAACCTCACCAAGGATAAGTTCATCGGTATCGCTGCGCACGATCTGCGGAATCCGCTGGGCGCGATCATCGGCTTCTCGGCACTGATGAAGGAAGAACCTGTCATCATCGGTCATCCGGAGCTCGCCGAATTCGTCGAGTGTATCTCCGCGGCCGGGAACTCCGCGCTGGCGCTCATCAACGATCTGCTGGATTATGCCGCGATCGAGAGCGGCCATCTGACCATCGAGCGGTTCCCGGTAGAGCTGCGGTCATTCCTGACCGAAGCGGTGACGACGCATCAGATGTTCTCGAAAGCAAAGAATATCACCATCGGATCGTCCGTTGCAACGGATCTGCCCGCATCGGTCAGCCTGGACCGTCGTCGGATCAGGCAGGTGCTGGATAATTTCATGAGCAATGCCTTGAAGTATTCGCATACCGGCACCCATGTCGACGTGCGGTTCACGCGGCAGGATGGTTCGCTCCGCTGCGACGTGGCCGATCAGGGACAAGGGATCCCGGAAACGGAACTGAGCAAACTGTTCCATGAGTATTCGCGGACCTCAGTGCAGCCGACAGCAGGGGAGAAGAGCACAGGATTGGGTCTTGCGATCGTGAAGAAGATCATCAAAGAGCATGGAGGCGAAGTGGGTGCATCGAGCACGGTCGGGAAAGGAAGCACATTTTTCTTCACCGTGCCGATCGATTGACGGCCGTTGGAGGCAACGAACATCATACCGCATGATCACAGGGAATGACGCAATGGATCATCTGAACACCATCAATGCAGCCGTAACGGTCTGCGATGTCCACGGTACCATCGTGTATATGAATGAACGGTCCGGCGAGGTCTTCCGGAATGACGGCGGGAAAGCGCTCATCGGACAGAGCCTGTTCGGATGTCACCCGGAGCCGGCGTTGACAAAACTCAAAGAACTGCTCGCTTCCGGCCGGACGAACGTCTACACCATCGAGAAGAACGGGAAGAGGAAGATCATCTACCAATCACCGTGGTATGAGCACAATGCTGTTGCCGGGATGATCGAAATGTCATTCGAACTGCCGGAGGTGATGGAGCATTTTGTGCGGGTGTGACCATCCGCGGAGGGCCGGACGGAAGGATCATTATCGCCCGGAATTTCGTTAAGGGCCCGCCTTGTGTCGATACGCTCCGCGGAACGTATGGAAGCACCGATGCATACAACGCAAAATCCCCGAAGAGCTTCCTCTCCGGGGATCAGTGTATGCTTTTTGCTGAGGCAGATAGTTTGTAAAGTTATTCTCTGCGACTCCACGACTCAACTACTCCACGACATCCTTCCTCATCCAAAACCAGTAGCGCGTACGGGAATCGAACCCGTATTTAAGCCTTGAGAGGGCTCCGTCCTAACCGTTAGACGAACGCGCCGGTATGTAATCCCTCAGTTTTTCACTGAAGACCTCCCAATTTACGAAAGTCTTGCTCCCGTTGCAAGATGGTTCCATAAATAGTGCCGATTCACATCGCTTTCCCTTTCCCGACATCATAAAAAACGGGATTTTTGTGACAGAAATCCATTGGCGTGTTAATCTTTTTATCATTTCGGTCGATCGGTTCAGCGGACGAGCGTCATCAGGATCGTGCGGACCGTGGCGTGCTGCTGCAGGCGACAGTAGTAGATGCCGCTGGAGAGGGAAGAACCATCGAGCCACAGTTCGTGGGTACCGGCAGGATAGGTCCCTTCCCGAACGGTCATCACGTCCTGTCCGGCAGCGTTGAACAGTTTTATCTGCACCGGACCCTCTGCAACGGTGAACCGCAGGCGGGTGGAGGGATTGAACGGATTGGGATAATTCTGATGCAGCGTGACATCAACCGGCAGGACCGGCGTGCGCCGGACCACTGTCGGTGCAGCGATGATGGGGAGTGACTGGAAATCCCTGAGCAGTACCTCTTCCAGTTCACTCTGCGGCACGCCGAACCAATCGCGAAGGATGGAAGCGTAGACGGACCGGAAATCGTACTGCATCGGAAGATTGTTTGCCGCGGTGACCGTGGCCGGGATGATGGGATTGGCACCGATGATGCCGGCGTTGATATTCTTTCCGAAGACGATGAGCGGCGCCGCGCTGCCGTGGTCCGTTCCTCCGCTGGCATTCGCAAGGATCCGCCGTCCGAACTCGGAGAAGGTCATACCGACCACCCGATGGTCCACGTTGAGAAGGGTAAGATCATCCTGGAACGCCGTGATGGCTTTGGAGAGCCTCCGCAGAAGATTCGCATGGTTGCCGGTCTCCGTTGCACCCTCCACCGCCTGATTGGAATGCGTGTCGAATCCGCCGAGTGTCACAACGTAGATCCGCGTCTTCAGTCCCCCGGCGATGAGCCGTGCGACCACTTTCAATTGATCGCCGAGCGTATGGTCGGGAGAAGCGGGATAGAGCGTTGAAAGGTTGGCGGCCTTGGCTGCCGCGTTCTTGATGACGGACGCATATTGCTGCGTCTGCTGCGATACCTGGCGGATGAACGTAAGTTCGTGTCCAGCGGGTGTGTTCGGCGCAGGGTCCACTGTTCCGGTGACCAGCTGATAGAATTTTGTGGGATCGGTGATGGTCATTCCCATCGACACTCCCGGTCCCTGCAGTCCCGGAGTGATGGTCGATCCGATCTGGATGGCGAGCGGGTCCGGCATTACTGCGTTGGGGAATCCTTCCGGATAGACCGGGAACTCCTCGGCAAGATACCGACCCATCCACCCGCTGGAGATGTACTGGTTCGCATCGGAAGCGGTGAGCCAGATGTCGGTCGCGCGGAAGTGCGAGAAGTTCGGAGAGGGATATCCGACGCTTTGCACAACGGCGAGTTTCCCGTCCGCATAGAGGTCCGCCAGTCCGGACATGGCAGGGTGCAGTCCCGTAGCATCGGTCAGTTTGAGTACTTTCGCTTCCGGGATGAGGATGCTTGCACGGGCCTTGGCAAGATTGGAATATTCACTCAGCGGCAGAACGGTGTTGAGTCCGTCGTTCCCGCCGTTCAGCTGTATCAGGACCAGCACGCGGTCCGTTTCCGTTGCGGCTGCCACGAGCCGTTCCAGCAACGGGGACTCGCCGAACGCTTTTACGGTGAAACCGCCGAGCATCATCGGCAGGAGGGTCCCGGAGGCGGTACGCGATATGAACTCACGGCGTTTCATGCCAGCTGATACTCCGCGGCGTTCATCAACGCCTTGAGCAATGACTGCAGTCTGGTGATGACCGCATTCTTCGCTGCAGTGTCCGACGGGTTCGCGATGTGCAGGTTCCAGGCATCGGTCCAATAATGGTCGGACGACTGTCCGGAAAGGAGCGAGCTCATCTTCAGCGAGGTCTTCAGCGAATCGGAGATCGGAATGGCGTAGAGATGCCGGACGATATCATTGACGAGTGCCGTGGGATCGGACGGAGAGGGGAACCGCTTGGCGTATGCGATGACGTCCACCACCAGCCGTGTGCTGGACCTGGTATAGCCGGACGATGTGACCATCGCATCGGAGAACGCATTCCGTTTCGGGAGCGTGTCCGCGTTGATCCAGATCTCGTAGAAGAGCGGTTCCTGATAGTATGCCGGCCACCCTGCAACGCTCGGCGGTTCTCCGACATGCTGCTGCAGCGCGGAGGCCTGGTTCCGGAGATATTCCCATATGCCGTACGTCTGCGCCGGCGTCAATACCGCCGGGGGTGCTGCGGTGCTGACCGCATTGATCCCGAATTCACGGCAGAGTCCGATCGTCACATCCAGCGGGGACTTGATGATGCATCCCATGCTGAGCGGATCGAAAAAATGGGCGCTGTTGAAGAGGGCGGAAAGCGCCGGTGCGATCTCGTAATTGTTCTGCCGGATGATCTGCGCAAGCGGGGTGATGACGTTCTGCTCGACGCCGGCATCGATGACATAATAGACGAAGAAACGATAGAGCTTCCGCGCAAGATGTTTCGCGGTCTCTTCGTTGGAGAAGATCATCGTCAGCAGATCGTTCAGTTCCAGTTCTCCTGCCGTTGTGCCCGTCCTGCCGGTGATGACCGTAGAACCATAGAAGGACGAAAAGGTCTTATTGCCGGTATCATGACGGGTCGAATCGAAGTACGATGTATAAGTGGTGCCGTTGATCCTCCAGCCGGTGAGGACCCGTGCAGCGTTCTTCACATCGTCCTCGGTATAATGCGAATCAGCTCCTTTGCCGATCGTGAAGAGTTCCTGCAGTTCCCTTCCGTAGTTCTCGTCCGGCGCGCTCTTCGTGTTCGCATTGCCGTTCAGATAGCGGAGCATGCCGGGATCGGTGGTCACCTTCTTCGTGAGTTCCTTGAAATTGCCGAGGGCATACTGCCGGAGCAGAGCATGGTGATCGTAGATGTACCGGGAATTGTCGATGATCGGTGTTTCGGTGGCGAAGTGGTTGTGCCAGAAGAGCGTCATCTTCTCGCGAAGTGAGAGCGGCAGAGTGATCATCTCGTTGATCCACCATGCTTTCCACGAAGCGGTCCGCGAACCGTTCACCGTACTGTTATAGACGGCGGTGACCCATGTTGCACCGGGAAGGACCCCGGTCGGGTCCGCTGTTGTGGAGTAGTGGTTCACCGGCGGATCTGGGAGCGGCGGAACGATGAGCAGCTGTGCGACAGTCTCGGACAGGGACTTCGTCCGTATGGCTGCGAGGTCGGACAGACTGACGCCGAAGGTCGTCCGGCGGAGGAGATGCAGCATCTGCTCTTCTCCCCAGGGACCGGTATACGGTTCCAGTCCGGCAGCCGGGCGTTCCAATCCCGTCGGCAGGGACCGGTTCGCATATTCGGTCTGGACTGCATCCAGCGCTGCCGTCGGGTATTTTTTCTGTCTGATCATCATTCCTCGTTGTCATCAATATTGATATTCGGCAGGAGGAAATCAATCCGGAAGATAGTGGTGAATATTCAGTTCGTTGAGGAAAAGGAGCAGAAAGTCTGTTATGGACCTTTCCCGTGAGGACGGGCGTTCTATACCTCACGGAAGTCCGTAAGGTTCTCATGAGGTACATACCGATACAGAGGAGTGTTATCAGCATCACGGCGGGCAGGGCGCAGATTGCGAAAACAGCAGGAATAGAGTATTTTATAGGACAATAATGGAAATATGACGATTGAATAACGATCAGGATCTGCCGAAGGATATCCTTCGGACCGTTGCTTACTTCGACCTGTTCTCCTATCCGGTCACACCGGAGCAGATCTATTCCTATCTCCCGCGGAATTCTGTGACGCAGGACGATGTCCGCCGGAAAGCGGACGAACTGGTGCGGGAGGGTGCACTCATCGCTGCCGGAGGGTATTATCGTCTCCCCGGGAATGCAGGGTCGGCAGTACTGGAACGGAACAGCGGAGAGCATCGGGCAGAGCGCATGCTTGCCGTTGCCCGCATCGTTGCCTATCTGCTCAAACGGGTCCCGTTCATCCGCGCCGTTTTCATCACCGGTTCCCTCTCCAAATCCATTGCGGACACGGAGAGTGATATCGACTTCATGATCGTGACGGTCCCCGGCAGACTGTGGATCGTCCGATCGTTGCTCACGTTCCTCCGCAAGGTCTTCCTGCTCGGAAGCAGGAAATATTTCTGCACGAATTATTATGTGACCGAAGCGGGCTTCCCGATCCGCCGCCGCAATCTGTACACTGCTATCGAAACGGTAACAGTGAAACCGGTCTGGAACGCTGCAGCGCACGAACGGTTCCTGCAGCAGAATGAATGGACGCGCGAGTTCCTTCCGAATATGCGCGCCTCCGCCGACCCTGCGCTGCTCATACCTTCCCGCCGGTCCATCCTGCAGCGCGCGGCAGAACGGCTGCTGGAACTTCTGCCGTTGGATGCGGCGGACAAGCGGCTGATGGAATATCACCGCACGCACTGGATGAACACGTACCGCCATGTGGATCGTGACCGGCTGGAGTCGATGTTCATCATCACTCCTGATATCTCCGCCAGCTGGCCGGAGGACCGTCAGGTGCCGGTGCTGATCCGGTATCATGAACGGCTGACTACGATGGGACTGCACTGACGATGCCGGTCGAGATACTCCTCACTCATTCCTATGTTCTCCGGTTCGACCCGAAACAGGATGCGGCCCACATGCCGTATCCGCCACTCGGCACGCTGTATGCGGCCGCCGTGCTGCGTGATGCCGGATTCTCCCTTCAGCTGTTCGATGTGATGCTTGAATCGTCCGAAGCAGCGCTCGTAGAGCAGCTGCAGAAGGTGCGTCCTGCTGTGCTGGTGATCTACGATGACGATTTCAATTATCTGAACAAGATGTGTCTTACGCGCATGCGGGAAGCGGTGTTCGTCATGTCCGCCGCCGCGCATGCACTCGGCATCCGCGTGATCGTTCACGGATCGGATGCAGCAGACCATGCTGAAGCTTATCTTGCCCGGGGTGCCGATGCGGTGGTCGTCGGCGAAGGAGAGCAATCGCTGTTGGAGCTGTGCCGTGCGATACTTCGTTCCGAGATCGATGATTGGAGTACCATTAACGGTCTCGTCTATAGGCGGGACGGTGCCGTTGTGCGGACCGCAAAGAGGAATGTATCTCAGATGCTCGACACACTGCCGTTCCCGGCGTGGGATCTGGTGGAGTGGGATCGGTATCGGTCCCGCTGGATGGACCATCAC
This sequence comes from Bacteroidota bacterium, assembly GCA_030824295.1. Lineage (GTDB taxonomy): Bacteria > Bacteroidota > Ignavibacteria > UBA10030 > UBA8401 > UBA8401. The sequence goes on along the minus strand of JAVBYA010000502.1, from coordinate 483 downwards.
GGGTATTTTTCGGTGAACATGGTGACGACGCGGGGATGTCCGTACCACTGTAATTGGTGCGCAAAACCGATCTATGGACAGGTCTATAATACGCGCTCGCCGGAGCATGTGGCGGAAGAAATGGTGATCCTGCAGCGCATTGCAGCACCGGACCACATCTGGTTCGCGGACGATATCTTCGGTCTGAAGCCGGAATGGATACGGAAGTTCGCTGCGGCGGTCCGTGAACGGAATGTGAAGATACCGTTCAAGATCCAATCCCGGGCGGACCTGCTGATCAGGGAGGGGGAAGCGGCCGCGCTTCGAGAGGCGGGCTGCACGGAAGTATGGATCGGTGCGGAGTCCGGTTCGCAGAAAGTGCTCGATGCCATGGAAAAAGGGATCACCGTGGCACAGATCGCGGAAGCGCGCCGGCTGCTCCGGGAACACACGATGGATGCCTGTTTCTTCCTGCAGTTCGGGTACCGTGGTGAGACAATGGAG